>JAJRTI010000235.1 GCA_024278415.1 Planctomycetota bacterium
CCAACGAAACCGTTTTCCGACGCTACGAAGGCAACCCGATCATCGTGCCGGACCAAGTCCCGCGCGCGAACAGCATCTTCAACAGCGCGGTCATTCCCTATGGCGACGGATACGTCGGCGTGTTTCGAGTGGACGAAATCTGCCGCACCATGTCCTTGCACACCGGTTGGAGCAAGGACGGCATCCACTGGGACATCTCGCCGGAGCGCATCAACCTCGTCTGCGACGACGAGGAAATCGCCACCCACGGCGTGGGCTACGATCCGCGCGTCACGCCCATCGATGGCGAATACTACGTCACCTGGTGCAACGATTACCACGGCCCCACCATCGGCATGGCCAAGACCGAGGATTTTGAGACGTTCTACCAGATGGAGAACTGCTTCCCGCCGTACAACCGCAACGGCGTGCTCTTCCCGCGCAAGATCGGCGGCAAGTTCGCGATGCTCCATCGGCCCAGCGACCGGGGCCACACGCCCTTCGGCGACATTTTTTATTGCGAAAGCCCAGACCTTACGCACTGGGGCAAGCAGCGCCACGTGTTCAGCCCGGCCGGGGGCTGGCAGTCGACCAAGGTCGGAGCCGGGCCGTCGCCGATCGAGACCGACGAGGGCTGGCTGCTGCTCTACCACGGCGTGATCACGTCGTGCAACGGGTTCGTGTATAGCATGGGCGCGGCGATCCTCGACCTCGACGAGCCGTGGAAAGTCCTCCACCGCACCAAGGACTACCTCATGGCGCCCACGACCGATTACGAGCGCGTGGGCGACGTGCCCAACGTAGTGTTCCCCAACGCCGCGCTCGTGGACGACGACGGCAACATGACCCTCTACTACGGATGCGCGGACACCTGCGTCAGCCTCGCGTTCGCGAAGGTGAGCGAGATTATCGAGTTCACCAAGGCGTGCAGCATGTAGCCGCCGGGGAGTGTGTTCGTAGTAAGGGCGCAAGCCCTTTTCCTCCCCCACGTGATGCGCTTACGCGCACACTACGAACGCGAGATGCTGGTTCGAGGGCTCCGACCTCGAACCCTACCGCTTTGCCTCGTCCCCGAGCCCTGGCGGGCTCGGCTACCACCACAACATGCCACGCAAGCGCATACCCGTCCTGACTATCGCCGCGACGTTCGGCTTGCTCGCCGCGATGTGGGCGGAGCTTGCGTGGCCTGAGCACGCGGCGTTGGTCATGGGGCGAAGGGCCGCGGGCCTCGCGCTCGTGCTCTTCTGGCCGGCCGCGCTCGTGATGTGGAGGCGCGTGCGCTGCGCGTCCGCGTTCCAGTTCTTCTGGATCGCCGCGGCAATCAACATCATCGGGGAGTCAATCCTCCTTTCGGCGGCCACGGCCGCGGGGCTGGAGTGGACGGAATGGGGCTTCGCCGTCGTGCTAAGTCTGCTCACGATCGCGTGCCTAGCCACCCACGTCCTCATGCCCGCCACCGCGCCTTCTCCACTTGCGCAGGGTGAATCCCCACTCGACAGCTTGCGCCCTCTTGGCGCCGCGGCGCTGCTTCTGATTGGATTCATCTACGCCGTCTGCTCGTTCTTTGGCCCACGCGATCTCGTCCATTTCAACGAGGCCCGATACTGGCCCATCGAGACGCAATCCGTGCTCGAAGCTCCCGAACCGGCCGCGCCGGAAGCGCGGCCGCGCCTCGCGCCGGGCCCCGAATGGCGACGCCTCGCGGACGGGATCTATCGCATCGACACAGATCGGGCCACTGCGACCATCCGCAACGCCAACACCAAGCCCATTCGCGCGGGAATCGCGCTCTTCGTGGAAGCGCACCGCGAGGGGCGCATCGATCTTCTTGTTGATGGCAAAGTGATCGCGTCCGAATACGCCCACCCGCGGTTCGACGCGACCCAACACCCGCGCAACTACCCCCCGCCCAACATCACCCTCGCCCGCGAGGTCGAGCTTGCCCCGGGCGACCACGCGCTCGAACTCCGCATCGACACCGCGCACGCAGAAGCCGGAACCGGCTACTTGATCGTGCTGGACCTGTCCTTCAAGTCCTCCTTGATCTCGCGGAAGCTGAGCTTCGACAGGCGCTACCTCATCGCAAACATCGGCGACACGCGCGAAAACATCGAACTCGCGCGCAGCCTCTTCCGCTATCCGTTCCCACGCGAGACCTCCTATGCCGGCGAGATATTCGACGGCGGCGGATACGCGATCAGCAACTTGCCGTTCCCGTACTACCCGTACGCGTTCGCCATGCTCGCCGGCGGCGACGACGTCATGAGCCTCGGCTGGCTGCACGTGGCGCTGCTGCTCGGCCTCTGGGCGGTCATGCGCCGCATCATCTTCGGCCGCATCCGCAAGCGCGCGCTCCTCACCGCGTCCGTCGAAGTCCTCTGCTTCCTGTCCGTGCTCGCGTACGCCGCGCTCATGCGGTTCATGATCGAATCGATCTACGTGCACACCACGCTGACGCTCGTCTTCCTCGTGGCCCTGTGGGCGCTGCTCGCGGGACATACCCGGCTCTTCTTGGTCTACGCGGCGTTCACGGTCCTCACCAAGGGCGGGCTCCCGTTGATCGTTTGCCTTCTGGCGATCGCGTTTGTGCTCGCCGCGCGCCCGCGGCGGGAAGTGCTTCGCACGGCCGGCCAAGCCGCGGCCGTTGTGGCCGGCTTCGCCGCGCTCCTGCTCATCTTCGGCTGGGCCACTGGCTCGCTGGACGCATGGCGAGAGGACCTCGCCGGGGACGACTATGCTGGGCGCTTTGTCCATCTCACACTCGCGCTCACAGGCGACGCGGCTGCGAGAGACACATTGGCCCTCGCGGCATGGTCGCTCACCAAGCACGTGCTCGCGGCCGGCGGAGCGTTCGTGGTGTTTTGCCTTTTCAGGCCCGACCGGCGCAGCCTGCTTCTGGCCGCCATCGGTTTGCTGTTCCACGCGCTCGTGTGCGTCTCTGACCCCGGCTGGGAGTCCTGGGGCCACGCGGTCCATCCGCTCAACTACTTCACCCCTGCGGCCCCCCTACTGTGCATGGCCGGCCTGCGCCGGCTCGTGCAACTTCGCCGG
Source organism: Planctomycetota bacterium (assembly GCA_024278415.1). Next base: position 3,031 of record JAJRTI010000235.1, read on the forward strand.
CAACGATGGCTGCGGCTCTTGGCGGTCATTCTCATTCTCCCGGCAGCAGCGGGCGTCGGATACTGCCAAGTGCGCGCCATGGGCTACCGCCTTCCTGCAAGCATGGAGCCCTCTTGGCGGTCCATGCACGCGGCGTGCGTGAACGACTACCTCCTCCGTCGGGCGCAAACGCGTATCGAGGCCAACGACTACGCCGGGGCCGCGCACGATGCCACGATCGTGCTCGACAAGGTCAGCCGCCACGCGGCCGACTACCGGCTCACCTATCAAAAGGGCAAAGCGCACTTCCTCCTCTTCCAATGCGCACTTGCCGGGGACGACCTCCCCGCGGCACGTTCGCACCTCGATGCCATGCGCGACACGTCGCCGCGGTTCGCCGATGTCTATCGCCGGTTCGCGCCGATGCTTCGGTGATAGATATCTGGCACGGTCGCCGCATTCGCAGCGGGCGCCGTAGCCGCATTCACCAGAATGCGGGCGTCTGTGAGCCGCGCGTCGGTTGGCCCGCATGCTGGCGCATGCGGCTACCTCACTCCAACTCTGGCGGCAGGCTCCCATACCGCCACGAGCCCTTCCACGCCGGCGCCTGCTCTTCTTGCGGGACCGCGCCCGGCTCCAAGCTCTCGGCCAAGCGCACGCAACAGTCCACGATTTGCGTGCCCGCGGTCGGTTCGAGATTTGTGTAGGACGACAAGCGCGTCTCGTATCCGCCGCCGTGTGGCCCCAGCGCCTCCTCCGTGGGCACGTAGCCCACGCAGCCGTTCGCCAACTCGACGGGGAACGTGAATGGGAACGGGCTGCGCTCCTTGATGTCGAGGCCAAGCTGGCAGAAGAACTCCGCGGGGTTCGCCAAGAACACCGCCGGGCCGATCTGGATCGCCTGCACCTCTACGTCCGCGACCGGCTCGCGCTGGATGAGCGCGTCGAGCAACACGATTTCCTTGGCGAACGTCCACTCGGTTGGGTCGCACTCCGATGGGTTCTTCTTGGCGATTTCCGTGCACGCGGCGAGTCGCTCCGGCGAGGGCGGACGGCGCTTGATCCTGAGGATATCTTGCTTGCAGGCAACCGGCCCGATCTCCCCAGGCTGGGCCTTGCAAAGCACCTTCAGCGCCTCCGCACCCACGCACTGGCCCACCCTCCGCGCAGCCCGCTCGCCGGACTCTCGCGCGCGCATGTTCCGGTTGTCCACTTGCGTCACGTCGCCGCACGCGCCGTTGAGGAACACGACCACG
>JAJRTI010000236.1 GCA_024278415.1 Planctomycetota bacterium
CAGGGTTGCGAGCTTCGCTCGCGAACCCTGGGCTGATATCCGGAATCCCGTTGGGATTCAGATACCCCAACACGCGGCGTTGCACGGGAGCTTTGACAGTATTCCGGTACCTGGCTGTTGTACTTGGCTGAAGTGTTACGATCTGTTTACGTCAGAGCTAGTCATCGCCGAGGCGTCACTGGGCAACCCAGAAGCAGCAGCTCGCAGGCTTGCCTCGCTTGATGGGATACCCGAACTCGATGTCGACGCCGAGGTGCGCGCGCTGGCGGACAAGCTCATATCAGGCGGCGTTGTTCCGCCTTCTGCCGCGGTCGACTCACTGCACATTGCTGTCGCTGCGGTTCACCGCGTCGACTTCCTGCTAACTTGGAACTGCCGACACATCGACAACGCAGCGACCAAGCCGATCGTACGATCGCTCTGTGCCGTGGCCGGATACGTCTGCCCTGAAATTTGCACGCCGTTGGAACTCTTGCCAGAGAGGAGTAACGATGTATCGAGATGAGATCATCCCCGAGGTTTGGCGCAATCGAGACGCCTACGCCGCACAGCACCATCACGACCTAGCTGAGATCGTCGCCGATCTGCGGGCCCGTCAAGAGAGGCCAGGCGCAAAGGTCGTGGACAGGCGGAAGAAGAGGAAGGTCGCCACGGGATCTCATGCCCCAAGCCAGTAGCCAAGGAATCTCGCATGACGCTCAAGTCCGTCGACGCACTGAAGGCGCTCGCCAAGAGCAAGGGCGACGACCACGAATGGGGTCTCACCGACATCCCTCCTCTCGTCGAGGCCAGAGGCCAAGTGCTGTACAGCGACAACTTTGCCAGCCTCGACAACTGGCATCACGAGGGGCGAGGCCAGCTCACGCAGCCGGAGCCGAACGTGATGCAACTCAACTGCGTGGGCTCGAAGCAAGGCAGCGCCGGGTGCATGGCCTTCTGCCGCACCGACTTCCCGGACAACATCTGCATCGAGTACGACCTGCGAGTGCTCACCAGGAACGGCCTCGTCATCACCTTCATCGCCGCGCAAGGCCGCCATGGCGAGGACATGATCACCGGCCTCCCCAAGCGCGAGGGCGTGTTCGCCGACTACATCTTCAATCCCGGCCTGCGGTGCTATCATGTGAGCGTGAGCCGCTACAACGACAAGGGCGAACACACGGGCGTGAGCAACTGGCGCCGCAACCCCGGCATCTTCCTCATGGCGCAGCAGCGCGACCTCTGCAAAGAGCCGCTCAACTGGTATCACGTGGCTATCGTCAAGCAGGGCCCTCTCCTCCAAATGGCGGTCAACGGCGCGCTGGCCGGCGGCTTCGTTGACCCCAACGAAATCCCCGAGCCAATCCCATCCGCGGGCAAGGTGGGCTTCCGAAGCATTGGGGCCGAGGTCCTGGCTCAAATCCGGAGCTTCAAGGTGACCGCTCTGGAATAGGCGCAGCGCCCGCGACCCACCCGCGCTCCCGGTAGTACGCATAGATGTGCGGGTACTTCTCCGCCTTTGTCGAGACCATCTGCCGCAGGGCGCGGTCCACCCACCGGCCGCGCAGGAAATCCTGCACGCGATACTTGCGCTGGGTCTGCACCGCGTGGCAAAGCTTCTCCGCGAGCCGATCCGCCCGGGCCATGATGCGCTCCTCGCCCTCGAAAACCGGCTCGTCTCGGTTCACACTCTCGCCCCAGAGGTGGCCGACCATGTAACCGCCGGCGAGCCACACGCCTTGGGCCATCTGCTTGGCGATGAACTTGGCCTTGTACGGATCGCCGCTCGCACATAGGCCCACGCCATACTTGCCCTTCAGCTCGCGGCGATAGTAGAGCAAGCAGTGGCTGCGGTCGAAGAGCGCCTTCATCTGCGCGGACATGGTGAACGCGTAGTTCGGGGTCCCGATGACGATTCCGTCTGCTGCCAGCAGTCTCGGCAGAAGCTCCCTGTACCCATCGTCGATCACGCAGTCGCCAGCGCGCATGCACGCTTCGCAGCCGGTGCATGGCTTGATCTCCACGTCCGCGACCGACGCGTAGTCCGTGTGCGCGCCAAGGGACTCACACTTGGCCAAGACGCACCGCACAAGCCGCGCGGTGTTGTGCTTGGGCCGAGGGCTGCCGCTGATGCCGAAGATCTTCATCGACAGAGACTCACCGCAAAGACGCAAAGGGCGCAAAGAGGTGCAAAGGAAGTGACAAGTGGCGGACCACCCAACTCATGCGTACAGCGCCGTGTAGTCCAGCAGCTCGGTAATCGTGGGCGATGCCCCGCACACCGCGCATGCAGGATCACGCTCGATATCGATCGTCTGCCATGCGCCGTTGAGGCCGTCGTGTGTGAGTAGCCGGCCCACAAGCGCCTCGCCGATGCCGAGCAGCAACTTCACCGCTTCGGTGGCCTGCACGGCGCCGACGGCCCCAGCAACAGAGCCCAGCACGCCGGCCTCCTTGGGCGTGGCCAGCGATCCCCGCGGCGGCGGCTCTGGGAACGCGCATCGCAAGCACGCGCTCTCGCCGGGCACAATCGCCATGCACTGGCCCGACATGCCCAAGATGCCCGCGTGCACGAGCCGCTTCCCCGCCATGACGCAAGCGTCATTCAACAGATACTTCGTCGCAAAGTTGTCGCTCGCGTCGACCACGAGGTCGTAGGGCTCCATGAGCGCCAACACATTGTCTCGTGTCACGCGCTGCTGGATCGCATCGATGCGCACGTCGGGATTCAGCGCGCTCAACCGCTCCTTGGCCGACTCCACCTTGGGCCGCCCCAAGTCTGGCGTGGCGTGCAGAATCTGCCGCTGAAGGTTCGACAGATCGACCGCGTCGGCATCGACAATTCCCAGCCGGCCGACCCCTACCGCGGCGAGGTAGTATGCACAAGGCGAGCCAAGCCCACCCGCGCCCACGATCAACACACTCGACTCGGCGAGGCGCGATTGCCCGGCCTCGCCAATCTCCCCGATGAGGAGCTGCCGGTCGTAACGTTCGCGCTGGTCTGGCCTGAGCGAAGACAAGGTCACCACACAGTCTACGCGGGGTCCTCTGCAAAGAGCCACGTGCTAAGATAGCGTTCGCCCGTGTCCGGCAACACGACAACGATCAGCTTTCCCGCCCACTCGTCGCGCTTGGCGACTTCGACTGCGGCCCATGCCGCGGCGCCGGAGGAAATGCCGCAGAGGATCCCTTCCTCCTTCGCCAATCGCCGTGCCATGGCGCCGGCGTCCGCGTCGGCCACTTTCACGACCTCATCGAGCAGCGGAGTCTCCAGCACCCCTGGCACGAAGCCCGCGCCGATGCCTTGGATCTTGTGCGGCCCGGCTTGCCCGCCGGACAAGACTGGCGAGCCAATAGGTTCGACCGCGATCGCCTTGAAGCCCGGCTTGCGCGGCTTGATGCATTGCGACACGCCGGTGATCGTGCCGCCGGTGCCGACTCCGGCCACGATCGCATCGACTCGCCCTTCCGTGTCGCGCCAGATCTCTTCGGCGGTCGTCTCGCGATGAACTTGGGGGTTTGCCGGGTTCTCGAATTGCTGGGGCATGATCGCGCCCGGCGTGGCGTCGACGATCTCTTGCGCCTTGCGAATGGCCCCGCCCATACCCTCGCTGCCCGGCGTGAGCACCAGCTCCGCTCCGAGGATGCGCAGCAGTTGCTTGCGCTCCTCGCTCATCGTCTCCGGCATGGTGAGGATGAGCTTGTACCCGCGCACCGCACACATCATGGCCAACCCGATGCCGGTGTTGCCGCTCGTGGGCTCCACGACCGTTCCGCCGGGCTTAAGTTGGCCCGACGCCTCCGCGGCCTCGATCATGCTCTTGCCGATACGATCCTTCACGCAGCCCATCGGGTTGAAGCTTTCAAGTTTGGCCACGACCTCCGCCTGCCCCTCCGCGGCCACCTTGTTGAGCCTCACCAACGGAGTGTCGCCTACGAGTGTTGTAACGTCTGGTGCGATGCCAGCCATGACAAATCTCCTTTGTGAAGTTCCGTGATAATATGAAGTGTACCAAGCCGGGCGCGATGCGTCAACGTCCTGCGGAAGTCACGGTGGCTCACGTGCTCCTGTCTCGGAACCGGCCACGTGGACGTTATCGGCAAAACGCCCGCGCACCTGCGCCTGTAGTGCCCACGTCAGTGGGCCCTCTGACGCCCACGCGTCCCGGCAGAAGCTCACTGACGTGAGCACTACAGGCGGGGCGCATGGGGAAACTCCTGAACCACCACCGATTGACATCCACTCTCGCGCTTGATCTAGTTGCGGCCTTGGTTCCAGGACAAACGAGCAGAATGTGGGAGACCAGATGACCCGGCAGAGGCAGGTCTACACGATTGAGCATGCTCAGTCCCTCTGGGGGGGCGCGGTGTCGCCCGACGCGCCGGCGAGCCTGTCGATCAAAGGAGCGGCCCGGGCCTCAGACCCCAATGCAGCGACGCGGTTGCTGCTTCGCAAGCGCCGCGTCGCGGAAGCCGATGCCAAGGAGGTGGGAGGCGACAAGCACGACTTCGAATTGCTCCAGATCCTCGGCAAGGGCGGCATGGGCGTGGTGTACTCTGCGCGGCAGGCGTCGCTCGACCGCAACGTCGCCATCAAGATGATCCGGGCGGAGTCGGCCCGAAAGCCTGTCGCGAAGAACAAGTTCATGGCCGAAGCCTTGGTCACGGGAGAGCTGGACCATCCGAACATCGTGCCCATCTACGACCTCGGCGGCACCAAGGACGGTTTGTTGTTCTACGCGATGAAGGAGGTGCGGGGAACCTCGTGGGACAAAACCATCCGCGACAAGACGGAAGCCGAGAACCTCGAAACCCTGCTCAGAGTCTGCGACGCGGTCGCGTTCGCCCACGACAAAGGTGTGATTCACCGCGACCTCAAGCCGGAGAACGTGATGGTGGGCGACTACGGGGAAGTGCTGGTCATGGATTGGGGGCTGGCTGCCAGCACGACCGCGGGAGTCACCAACGTGAAGGCGCCGGAACTGACGGACGCTTCGGGCCGCGCGGGCACACCGGCCTATATGGCGCCCGAAATGGCGCTCTGTGAGATCGACAAGATTGGGCCGGCGAGCGACGTCTACTTGCTCGGAGGCATCCTCTACGAGATCGCCACAGGCTTGCGTCCCCACGCCGGCAAGACCGCGTTCAGCTGCCTCTGTCGCGCCATGGCCAACGACATCCAACCCACGGACAAGAAGGGGGAGTTGGTCGCGATCGCTCTCAAGGCCATGGCCACGGCCCCCCAAGCGCGCTACGCCAACGTCAAAGAATTGCAGGCCGCGGTGCGGGACTACGGACAGCACGCGGAGAGTCTGACCCTGTCCGCGGCGGCCGCGAACCGCCTTGAAGGCATCCATCGCATACGGGAAGGGGAACAGTACCGCGAGTGCACAGAAGTCATTGCCGGGTTCCAACAGGCGCTCGAATTGTGGCCCGGCAACGCCAACGCAGTTCGCGGGCTGCGCCAGGTGCGCGAAACGTTGGCACAGCTCGCCATCCGGAGAGGCGACTTGGCGCTGGCGCAGTCGGAACTCTCCGCGATCGAGGCCGACCGCAAGCACTTGGCCGTGGGCAAGAAGCGGCTGCCAGAACCGAGCCAACTTGCGGAACGGGTCGCGGCGGCGGTCTCCCAGACCCGGCGCAAGGAAGCCATCGCCCGCGTGAGCCGCTGGGGCGCGGTCGCGGCGGGCGTGCTTGTGGTCTTCGTGGTCATGATCGCCTACTTAACGACCAAGGTCCAGCGCGACCGCGCGGTCGAGGCGGAGCAACTGGCCAACGACCAGCGTGACAAAGCGCTGAAGGCCCAAGCTGACCTGGAGCAGGCGCAGGCCAAGATCGTGGCCGAACGCGACAAGGCTCTGGCTGCCGAGAAGGCCGCGCGCCTCGCGCAAGCCCAAGAAGCCGAACAACGGAAAATGGCCGAGAGCGCCCTGACGAGGATGCGTACGGCACAGGCGGCAGAACAGGCCGCAAAGCAAGAGACGGCGAAGGTGAAGGTGATCGCAGGCAAGGACAAGCTCCAGCTCTCGAGCGAGAAGGAATGGGAGGAATACGCCAACAAGATCCTCCTCGCCCAAGCCTCCGGCGTGACCGCCGACATGGGGAACATGGCGCGGTATCTGAACGACTGCCCTGCGCGCTTCCGCGGGTGGGAATGGGGCCGTCTGAGGTACCTGCTCACCCTCACCAAACCAGCCGCGTCAGCCTCCGGCACACAAGTGGCCGCCATCGACTGTAGCCTCGATGGCCAGCGTATCGCAGCCAGGTGCTACGACGGCACAGTCAAAGTGTGGAGCTTGGGGGACGCCGGGCCCGAATTGATATACGATATCGCCGCGCACAAGGGCAACCAGGGCATCGCCCTGAATCCCGACAGCGTGGCATTCAGCCCGGATGGCAAGCTCCTGGCCTCCGCGGGGGGACTTGACCAGACGCTGAAGATCTGGGACATGGCGACCGGCGAGGAGCGCCTGTCCATCGACACGGGCAAATACTTCGTGGTATCCGCAGCGTTCAGCCCCGATGGCAAGCGGGTCGTGTCGGCGAGCGCGAACAAGACCGAGCAGGTCAACGTCTGGGACGTCGATACGGGCGAACAGCTCCTCGCCATGGGCAAGCAGGAACCTCGGCGAACCGTCTGGTTCGCGTCCGCAACGTACAGTCCAGACGGCCGCAGAATCGCCGCCGGCTGCACAGACCACAACGTGTATGTATGGGACGCTCAGTCGGGGCGACAGTCTGCCGTGTTGCGAGGCCATCGAGACTGCGTGGAGGGCGTGGCCTTCCACCCCTCAGGCGGCCTGCTCGCGTCGTTTGCACGCGCCAACACCATCAAAGTTTGGAACCTCTCACAGGGCCGGGTCGTGGCCAACCTCACCGGATACGCTGGCCAGATCACCCATGTCGCGTTCAACAGGAGCGGCGCAAGGTTGGTCTCCGCCAGTGAGGACCGCACCGTGAGGCTCTGGACCACCGCAGGGTGGAGGCAGATCAAGACCTTCAAAGGCCACACAGACGCGGCCACCTCGGTCGCGTTCCTGCCCAACGACGGCGCCTTCGCCTCCGGCGGAAAGGACGGCACGGTAAGATTCTGGAGCATGTCGGCCGCCAAGGACACCACCGTTCTGAAGGGCCATAGCAAATGGGTCTTTGGTGTCGCTTTCGACCCCAGGGGCAAGCAGGTGGCCACCGCCAGCGAGGACAAGACCGTGCGCATCTGGGACCCAAGCACGGGCAGGGTACTGCGGACGCTGAGGGGCCACGAAGGCCGGGTCGCGGACGTGGCCTACAGCCCCACCGGCCGTCTGGCGTCCTGCGGCGGCTTCGGCGATGCGTCCGTGATCGTGTGGAATGTGGCGACCGGCGAAAAGCTGGTGCGCATCAAGACCAAGGACCGCATGCTGGAGTGTGTCGCATTCGATCCCTTTGACAGGTGGGTCGCGGCGGGAGGGTACTCGGGGAGAATCGGCATGTGGGACGCGTCCACGGGCCGGTTCATTCGCTGGTGCGGCGCTCACGGGCCCTCGGAAATGGTCTCCGCACTGTGCCCTACCCCCGACGGCAAACGGCTGTTCTCCAGCGCGCTCGGCGACAAGGTCATACGCGTGTGGGATCTGGCATCGCAGAAGGAACTGCTGCAACTAAAAGGCCACGAGCACAGCGTCCTCGCGTTGGCGCTGAGCCCAGACGGCAAGCGGCTCGCGTCGGGCAGCGTGGACAAGACCGTCAGGGTCTGGGACACGGCCACCGGCGAGTTGTTGAAGACCATGCAAGGGCACCGTGGGAACGTGCAAGCCGTGGCCTTCACGCCCGACGGCGAGCGCATCGTGTCCGGCAGCGACGACCGGACGATCAAGGTCTGGCAGGCCCACACCGGCCGGCAAATGATGTCCATGTCCGGCCATAGCGACGCGGTGACCTCCATCGCCTTGAGCCCGGACGGCAAGAGGCTCGCATCAGGGAGCATGGACTGGACCGCGCGGGTCTGGCCGGCGCTGGACTGGAAGACGGTGGAATAGGTGCTGGGGCGCGGGCCGCCGGGATGAGCGTACTGCCGAATGGGCCCTCAGGGGGCGACGTACGCAATGCGTTGCTCAGACATGTCCGCGCACAACTCGCCGGCAGGTCGCAGGATGCGAAGCACGGCGCACCGATGTGGCTGGCATGGACACGGCCTCGGCCCTGAAAGGGCCCCACATACCCGCCCCGGGCGGCTGGTATGTCACGCCCCGTTGTCCAAGGCTTCGAGTCGCCGCTTGGTCGCGGAATCCGTGGGGGCTAGTTGGAGAGCCTTGCGGTACGCGGCCGCGGCCTCAGCCTTGCGGCCGGCCAGCAGGTGCAAGTCCCCCAGCGCCCGATACGCCGGCGCAAGGTCAGGATCGAGTTGGATCGCCTTGTCGAGATGCCGCCGCGCCTCGTCCGCGCGGTTCGTGTGCATCAGGCACACGGCCAGGTTGCTGTGCGCCAAGGCATACCCGGGATCGCACTGGAGCGCGTCCCGATAGTGCGCCTCCGCCAAGTCGAGCCGGCGCCGCATGACCTGAACATTGCCGAGGGTGTTGTGGGCGCGCGCGTCCCTAGGATTCATCTTGATCGCGCGCCGCGCCTGCGCCTCCGCTTGCTCGAACAGGCCCGCGTCGTACAGCTCGACTGCTCGATTGCTCAGGTCACGCGCCCATTCCTGCCAAAGCGTAGGCCGCGGGCCGGCCATGAGGCATCGCCGAAGCTGCGTGTCCCGCCAGTCCCAGAGGCGCTCTGGCCGCAGGTCCACGTTCACCGGGCGCGTGTTCCAGTCCGCGGGGTAGCACCAGAACCCCACCATCTGCACTGCCACGGACCACGCCGTGAGCATGGCGAAAGGAATGCCCCATCGCCGGCGGTCCAGCAGCCCCCGAACCGGCGCCATGAGCAGCACGAGCAGCGGAATGGGGTCCATGAGATAGCGGGGACCGAACGACCATCCCGCCCACCAGAAGATGAACCGCGAACCAATCAGCAGCACCAATAGGACTGACAGCGATAGCGCGGCCGCGATGGCCCTGTCCCGTCGCCACCAATAGACGCACCCGACGAAGCTGAAGAAGCACACCGGCGTGTAAATCAGCAGCCCGCGGTTCGGGCTGAACAGCAGCCCCGCCAGCCCTTCCGCCATGTTGCCGCCCCATGGGTCTGAGATTCGGCCAAGCCTGGGGTGCATGTGCGTGAGGTCCGCGTACCCGCCTGACAGCGCACCGAACACGGCATAATTGTAGGCCAACACCGGCGCGCCCGGGATCGCGAACCCCAACAGGAACCCGTGCCAGGCCTGAGGCCGCCGCCAAGCGGCATACACGAACGCCACCAGCGCCAGCGGTAGCGATGCCGGCCGCACGGTGAACGCGAACCCCATGGCCAGACCGGCCGTGAAGCACGCAGCCCACGAGAGGCGCTCTTGCCGATGGTTGAGCAAAAACAGCCACGCGAGCGCGATGCAAAGCTGGCTCGGCGCGTGCTGCCACAGCCCCTGGCTGCTCACGGCCCACGTGTTCGTCGCAAACGCATACACAAGCGCGAGCACGACCGCTCGGCGCGGCGTGCTGATCGCCAGCAGCGCCAGGAACATGACCGCGACGGACGCGGCGGCCATGAGCGACGCGGCGATCTTCGAGGCGAACGTCACCGCCTGTTCAAGATCCTCCCCTTGCCGCTCGAAGAAGCCCACTTGCTCCGCCACCCAGTAGACCGGCAGCGCCATGGCCGCGGGCATGAAAGGCGAGCGCGAGTAGTAATGGCCCCGAACCGTCTTCAAGTAGTACGGCAGCGGCCTTTTGCCACGGTAGAGGACCGGGAACTCATCAAGATCGGTATTCCGCTCGCGCAGCATGCTCAACGGCAGGAACCGCACCGCAAGCGTGTCGTCCTCGCTCACCTCGCGGAAGTTCATGTTGTACACGAGCGCGCTGGCTGCGAACAGGCCGCAGGCAACACCGGCCGCCCAGCCGCGGCGGGGGCAGGCGGGATCCCTATCTGTTGTATGGTCTAGATCTGCTGACATTTCGGCTTTCAAGCACAGCGCGCGCACCGCCCGCTTGGCGAGCATGCTACCAACATACACGGCCCGTTTGAAGCAAACAGAACCGCTTGTAGTAGGCCCGTAAGGGCCTTCCCCCGGACTGCCCCCGCTTGTAGTAGGCCCATAAGGGCCTTCCCCTGGGACTGCCCCCGGCTTGTAGTAGGCCCGTAAGGGCCTTCCCCCGGACTGCCCCCGCTTGTAGTAGGCCCGTAAGGGCCTTCCCCTGGACTGCCCCCGCTTGTAGTAGGCCCGTAAGGGCCTTCCCCTGGACTGCCCCCGCTTGTAGTAGGCCCATAAGGGCCTTCCCC
>JAJRTI010000237.1 GCA_024278415.1 Planctomycetota bacterium
CGGGCGGCTCCGCCGCGCCTACAGCGCGGGGGGCCTGTGCATGCCGCCTTTGTCCTTGGGCTGAAGCCCAAGGCTATATCCCTGCACCCCGTCGGGGTGCGTACATGGGCCGTCATATTGGGCGGAGTGCGAGTTGCGCTCTTCTCATTACAACTCATTGCCATGTGTCCCGGATTCTCTCTAAGCTATCGTCCTGTACCCCTGTGGTCAAGGAGTGGCCCCAGCGGACTGTGCACAGAAGGCGAGGCCGGGCCGCGGCTTCGCGCACCGCGCCGCCCGGAGTTGCCCGCGGCCTGCGCGATGGCGAGGCACTCTGGCATTTGGTAATATTGGACTGTTTATTGCTTGGCCAGCCAGCATTCAACATGCTGCCGAGCACCAGAGCAAGGGCTGGCGCCCAGGCCTGGCCCAGCACGTATCCGGGATGCCCTCTCTCGCGGCATTCGCCCCCACGCGACCAACGAAACGGCTGACAAGGCCACGTGATAGACCCCAATGGCAGATTCCACGAGCGAGGGGAAGCGATACCCCTACCACGTCGAAAGCCCCATCGAGCACGATCGTGTCAAGGCGTTCCTGGATGTCTTTGCCGCGATTCTGGAACACTCAAACTACAGGCCCCTGCTGGACCTGTACGCCCGCGGCCGCATCCGATGCGCCCAATGCGCGGCCGAGTGCCAGATCTACCAGGCCACGAACGACCCCAAGGATATCCCGTGCTACCGAACGGACCTGCTCCTGCGCATCTACCAGCGGCACTTCACCGTCGCGGGGTGGCTCAAGAGCAAATTCATCGGCGGCAGCGCACTGACGGAGGCCGACATCGATGAGATGCTCGCCACGTTCTACCACTGCACGGCCTGCCGCCGGTGCACCCTGTACTGCCCCATGGGGATCGACAATGGGCTGATCACGCACCTGGGCCGGTACATCCTCAGCGAGATGGGCATTGTGCCCAAGGCGCTCCAAGTCTCCGTTAGGGAACAGCTCGAAGGGGCCACAGGGAACACCTCCGCCATTCCGCTGCCCGCCATCAAGGACTCGTTGGAGTTCCTTGAGGAGGAAATCGAGGAGATCAAGCAGGCCAAGGTCAAGTTCCCTATCGACGTTGAGGGCGCGGAGTACGTATTCTTCCCGGCGGTCAGCGATTACATGATGGAGGCCGACACGCTGATGGGCAATGCCTGCGTGTTGGAGGCCGCAGGCGTGAGCTGGACAATCGGCACGGGCAACTACGATGGGATCAACTACGGCTTGTTCTACAATGATGCCCTGCTGGGGCGTATCATCCGGAATATGATCGACGAAGTGCGCCGGCTAAATGGCAAGAAGATCCTCGTCGGCGAATGCGGCCACGCGTCCCGCGCCGCAAAGTGCTATGTGCCGAACTACAACGACGGCGAAGACATCCCCGTGGTCAACTGCATGGAGCTGACCGCCCAACTGATCGAGGAGGGGCGGATCGAACTCGACCCGGACGAAATCACGGAGACCGTCACTTACCACGATGGCTGCAACGTGGCCCGGTCCGGCTGGATCATCGACCCGCCGCGCAAGATCATCCGCGCGTTCATCAAGAACTTCGTCGAGATGGAGCCGCACGGCAAGCACAACCTCTGCTGCGGCGGCGGGGGAGGCACCGTGTCGATCGACGAAACCCACGACTACCGCATGGAGGTGCAGGGCAAAGCCAAGGCCGAGCAACTGCTGGCCACGGGCGCGGATCTCGTGGTCGCGCCCTGCGCCAACTGCAAGAAGCAACTCAACGAACTCATCGCCCACTACAAGCTGCCCATGGAAAAAGTCGGGCTGCACGACCTGATATTCAGGGCGATCAAGATGCCGTAGGAACCGAATGGACTCGCTGCTCACATTTGCCCGAGGTCCGCTGTTCTGCTTCTGCTTCCTGCTGATGCTGTTGGGCCTCGTCCGGCTCGGATTGCTCACCTTGTTTGACCTGGCCAGAGCGCTTCGCAACGCCGGCGACAAGCGCGTGCCCTACGGGCAACTCGCCCAGGAGGCCGTGCTGGCGCTGATCCCCTCGCGCCGAAATGCCGTGCACGGGACGATCGCGCTCCTGTTCCACGCCGGTCTCATCGTTGTCCCGCTGTTCCTCCTGGACCATATCCTGCTTTGGCGGAGCGCGTGGGGCATCTCGTGGGCGCACCTGCCCAAGGCCGCGGCCGACGCGCTCACGCTAGCCACGATCGCCGCCGGCATCGTGCTGTTGGCCGGCCGCATCTTCTCGCGCAACGCGCGGTTCTTGAGCGGCCCGATGGACTACGCGCTCTTGGCCTTGATCGTCGTCCTCTTCGCGAGCGGCTTCCTCGCGTCGCGGCCTTATAGCCCCATTGGCTATGACACCGCGATGCTCATTCACGTGCTCTGCGGGAATGCGATGCTCGTGCTCATTCCTTTCACCAAACTGTCGCACTGTTTGCTCTATCCGCTCATGCGCGTCGGCACGAACATCGCCTGGAGGTTCCCGCCACGCGCCGGCGAAGAAGTGAATATGGCCCTCTACGGAGAGGAAGTCCGCCAGGTATGAGCGACGCATCGGATCAACCTCCGCGCCCAACACTCAAGCGAACGCACGCGTCGTGGATGCGATCGGCCGCGGCGATCGCGTCGATCGTCTCTTGGATCGAGATCGTCGCCGTGGCCCTCGTGGTGACGCTCCTCTACGCGAGCTTCTCGGCCAAGCCGCGCACGCCAGTCAAGGCCGCGGTGGGATGGGACCCGCTTCGGATCGACGGGAACCGCGCGAAGGGCGCCGTGTTGTTCCCCCATGCCGTCCACGTGAAGTGGGTCGGCGCGAGCCGGGAGGCTTGCATGACGTGCCACCACATGAGCAAGCCCATGGACGGCCCGACCTCGTGCGCCGCGTGCCATCGGGACATGTACGCCAGCACGTCCATCTTCGACCACGACTCGCATCGCAAGGCCCTTGGCCAAGGAAAGTCCTGCAACAAATGCCACCCCCAGGACAAGGCCAAGGAGCACGTCAAGCCCTGCCAGGAGTGCCACGAGACCTATACGAAAGCCCCGAGCGCGTACGTGGCCAGAAGCTACGAGTCGGCCATGCACACGCAGTGTGTCAGTTGCCACAAAGAGCAAGCCGAGATGTTCGGCAGGCCAGAACTCGCCACGTGCCAGAGCTGCCACAAGGAGATGGAAGGCGCCCGAGGGCGCGATGCGGAAGCCCGCTGAGCGGGATCGCCGCGTGTCCTGGGATTCAGGCAAGTCGATTCTGACGCGATTCTGCTGCACAAGCCGGGCTGCGCCCGCAATTCGTGCTCGTCGTCGTCCTCGACGCCTCCGCAGGGCATGCCCCTGCGGAGCGACGATTGGGAGCCAGGTGTCGATCCTCACGCCGTTCTCCCCCCCTTGCCCTTCCGCTCGGCATGCCGAGCGGAAGGGCAAGGGGGGGAAAACCGATCCGGTCCCCCCGTCTGGCTCGCAATCGTGGCTCCGCACGGACATGCCGTGCGGAGGCCTGGGTGAAACGCAAACAAGTGGATGCCCAGGCCAATTTGCAGTTTCCAATTCACATTCCTCAATTTGCAGTCTGCCGCACCGACAACTGGTTGTCGGTTGTCACCTACTGGCCGAGCCCAGCCAAAACCAAACACCGGCAACTGATCACCCGTTCACGTGCCAATGACGCCACGAAGATCGTGCCAACCTCCTGCGGCAGATGGCGCGCCGAACAGTACTGCCCGTGTCCCACGATTAAAAGCCCATGTCGAAGCGGACCGAAAAACTCGTCTTCATCACTGTGCTGGCCAACCTCGTGCTGATCGCGATTGTGGGATACGCGCTCGACTGCTACCGCGAGCCGGTAGGCGTGCTGTTCGTCACGCCTGCGGGCCCCGTTGCCTTCACGCACCGCACCCATGTCCAGCATGGCGGCGACGATCTCCAATGCCGAAGTTGCCACCACGACGTCAAGGGCAAGGTGGCGGGGGCCGTAGGCCACCTGGGGGCAAAGGAGAGCCCAGAGAAGAGCTGCCGCGCCTGCCACTACGACGGCAAAGAGACCCACAGGAACGTGAAAGAAAAGGTTCACCAACGTCGCATCGGGGCGAAGTGTGTGAGTTGCCACGCAGACAAGCCATGCAGCTTCTGTCATAGCCAATGACACATGAGACCGGGCTTTCCTTCTTCTGCC
>JAJRTI010000238.1 GCA_024278415.1 Planctomycetota bacterium
ATCGTTGGCGCCAAGCGTGTCGAGCAGGTCGAGGACAACGTGGGCGCGGTGGGCTGGTCGCTGAGCGCTGAGGACCATCAGGCGCTCAGCGCCGCGGGCATGGCCGTGTTCAAGAAGCACATCGAGGCCGGCGCAACCATGTGGGGTTGGAAGCCGGACTGAGGTTGCGAATTGGAGATTGCAAAACACGAATTGGATATTGCAGAATGTGCCCCGCCCCGTGAGCGGGGTTCGTTCGTTTGAGGACTGCGTCGCCGGACGCGGCCTCCCCCCCGAAGTCCGCCGTACGGCGGGCGGCCACACCCTAACCCGGCAGCCAGGAGACCCCCTTATGTCCAAGCTCACTACGGCCTTGATCGGATGCGGCCAGCGCGGCCCCGCGCATGCAGATATGGCCGTGCAGTCTGAGAACTTCGAACTCGTCGCGGTGTGCGACATCGACGAGACGCGCGCCAAGGCCACGGCTGAGAAGTACGGCGTCGAGGCTGTCACCGACCATAAGGAGCTTCTCTCGCGCTCCGACCTCGACACGGTCATGATCGGCACTCATACACGGCACCACTTCGCCCCGGCCATGGACGCGGTCGCCGCGGGCAAGCACTTCTTCATGGAGAAGCCCATGGTGTCGGACGTGGACGAGGCCAAGCAGCTCTGCGACGCGGCGAAGGCCGCGGGCGTAGTCGGCACGATCGGCTACCAGAACCGCTTTGCGCCGTTCATGGAGAAGATCAAGGAAGTCGTCGATGCGATCGACGTGGTGCAGATTGTGTGGACGCGGCAGCGGGGGTACATGAACCCGCAGTATTTCTTCCCAGACCACTACGGCGGCATCATCGACACGCTCTCGCATGAGTTCGACCTCGTGCTGTGGTTCATGGGCTGGAAGCCCACCGCGGTGTACGCGCAGATGCATCGGGGCATCTTCCAGCCGGAGCAGGACGCGATCGAGTTCGTGGACGTGTGCATCGAGTGCGAGAAGGACGGCCAGAAGCGCACCGCGGTCGTGAGCGGCAGCCTCGCCGCGGTGGCCGTGCCGAACGTGTATCAGTTCATCGGCAAGCGCGGCTGCCTCAGCTCGCCCGACCGCGGCACGCTGACCGTGGTCAAGCACGAAGGCTTCAGCGCAGACAGGAACCCCATCAACCCGACCCAGGAGACGTTCGAGTGTGCTGGCGGCCTGAACGTGGCGCTGTTGCGGCAGTACGACGACTTCGCCAACGCGATCCGCACCGGCGGCCAGGCGCGCGTCACCCTCGAGCAGGCTATGATGGCCACGGCCGTGAGCCAGTACGCGGCGGAGTCCGCGGCCAAGGGCCAGCGTATCGCGTTCGACCTCTGAGTTCTGGCCACAGAGGGCACCGAGGGACACTGAGAAGGCCAGATGCCACCGGCTTCGCGGCCCGTGGCCATTGCCACTCTGCGGGCCCAGCCTCTGTGCATCTCTGCGCCCTCTGTGGTTTCTCTTCCTCTGGAGTCCGCCATGCTCATCGACGACCACGTGCACGTGACGCGCAGCCGCACGATCCGGCGGCCAGACGGCGACACCTTTTGCACGCCGGACAAGTTGATCGAGAAGATGGACGAGGACGGCGTAGACAAAGCCGTCCTGCTGCCCATCATCAGCCCCGAGTGCCGCAGCCGATGGGTCACGACCGAGGACTGCCTGGAGATCTGCGCGGTCTATCCCGATCGCTTCTACACGTTCTGCAACCTCGACCCGCGCATGGACACGTATGGCGAGAAGGCCGACTTCTCACGTTACCTCACGTGGTACAAGGAAGCCGGGTGCAAGGGCGTGGGCGAAGTGACCGCGAACCTGCCGTTCGATGATCCGCTCGTGGCGAACATGTTCAAGCACTGCGAGGCGTGCGAGATGCCGGTCATGTTCCACGTCGCACCGCGCATCGGCGGATGCTACGGGCTCTATGACGAGCTGGGGCTCCCGCGCCTGGAGAAGATGCTCCAGGCGTTCCCCAATCTCGTCTTCATCGGCCACTCCCAGCCCTTCTGGGCCGAGATCAGCGCGGGGCTCACGGAGCCGGAGCGCAACGGCTATCCCAAGACGCCGGTGCAACCCGGCGGCCGGCTCGTAGAACTGTTGGAGCGCTACCCCAACCTCTACGGCGACTTGTCTGCCGGCAGCGGCTTCAACTCGATCAGCCGCGACCCGGCGTTCGGGTACGAATTCATGGACAAGTTCCAGGACCGCCTCTTCTTCGGCACCGACATTTGCTGCCCGCGAGACAACATGCCCCATGCGCGCTACCTACGCGACGCCCGCGAGAAGCGCCTCATCTCGACGAAGGTCTTCGAAAAAATCGCCTGGCGGAATGCCAACCGTGTACTAAAGCTGGGCGTGCCTGACGCCGCGTCGGGAGGCGTCTCGTCGACAGACACTGGCGCCGTGCCGGTGCAGAAGCCGTGACGCTCACATGCGCGTGGCGCCCCACGAAACCTTCTTGAACTCTCAAAGGCGGCGGTTCGCACCCATCGGGCTGTTAGCCAGCGGGGCTCTCTTGCCCTTGATCTCCAGCCTCTGTCCTCATGTTGCCGCTCACGCCCTGGGCGTCGTGTGGTGAGAGGATTTCACATGCGTGGTCTTGGTCGCCGGGCTGTCGACCTCACAGCGCATCCAAGGGGCTGCGCGCCTTCGTCCTCAACTCACGCACCACATGCGTGTAGATCATCGTCGTCTCGACGCTCTTGTGGCCCAGCAGCTCCTGGATCTCCCGGATGTCTGTCCTATTGAGCAGCAGGTGGGTGGCGAAGCTATGGCGGAGCGTGTGTGGTGAAGCGTGCTTGGCGATGCCCGCCTTACGCACGGCTTTGCGCACCGCGGCTTGCAGGGTCTTGTCGTACACGTGGTAGCGCCGCGCCTTGCCATCCGCCGGATCGACCGCGATCTTGTCGGCCGGAAACACGTACTGCGAGCCCCATTCCCGGCCGGCGCAGGGGTACTTCCGCGCCAGCACGTCCGGCAGCGGGG
Organism: Planctomycetota bacterium; assembly: GCA_024278415.1. Next base: position 2,987 of record JAJRTI010000238.1, read on the forward strand.
CTTCCCCGTAGCCCTCGGCCAGGTCCGCCTCGTGCCACTCCCTCACCTTCTCCAGGTGCTCGCGCAGTTCGTCTTGCAGTGACGCCGGCGACAATGTTGTGCGATCCTTGTCCTCCTTGCCGCTTCGTACAACCACCAGTTCGGCGTCGAAATCCAGATCCTTCATCCGCAGCCGAAGCAACTCTCTCAACCTCAGCCCAGCCCCGTACTGTAGCTTCACCATCAGCTGGTACTCGGGATCAACCGCGGCCAGTAGCGCTTGCACTTCCGCGGCCGACAGCGCGGTCGGCAGCCGCTGGCCGCGCTTGGCCCGAACCGTCTGCGCCATCTCCTCCAGGTCCGTTCGTAAGACCTCTCGGAAAAGCAGCAACAACGCGCTGAAGGCCTGGTTCTCCGTCGACGCGCTCACCTTGTCCACCATGGCCAGCCGAGTGAGGAACGCCTTCACATCGCCCCCAGTCGGCCCCCCGGTAAGACATGTCTCTCGCCGATAAGCGAGGAACCGCCGCGTCCCATGGAGGTAGGTCTTCTCCGTGCTCCGGGCATAGTGCCGCAGCCGAATCACCTGCCGAAGACGCGTCAGCAAGCCCGCATCGTCCATGGGCTCGCCACCATCGCCGCCATCAGCGTGCCCTTGCGCGCCCGCGGCGCGATACTGGTAGCGATAGATTCGCACCGCGTCTCCCGCCTGCTGGACTTGCCAGGGCTTGATGCCTCCTCGTTTACCCACTTCGGCCAGAAAGAGATTCAACGTCTGCTCGAAAGTGTACCCTTCGCGCTCACGCGCACACAACAGGAACTCACGAACCCATCGAACCAGATGTGGCTGATGCTTGGTCAGCGCCAGATCCCGCGTGCGCAGGAATCGAGCAAAGCCGTCCAGTACAGCACGGAAACGCTCAGAGGGCTCGGACATAACGGCCTCGCCGTGTTATGTACAAATCACCATAAGCACGATATTGCATGCTTATGTTAACCGCGCCACATCGCTTGTGTCAAGGCTCTGTCCTGAGCGACCGACAATGAACGGCTGAACGTACGAGCCAAGCTTGGCAGGCCCCCGCGATTGATCCCAGGCCTCGCGGCCCGGCGGCCCGACTGTCGCAACCTTCTGGCGAATAGGGACTTCCAGCATGCCGAATCCCTCGCCGGCAGTGGCAAGCAGGACCAAACGCGCGACGAGAGTTTCCGGTTGACAACGGGACGCGGGCTTGTTAGCATCGGATGGCTTGCCGTGCTCCGTCTTCCGAACACCAGCGATGGTCGCCGGCAAACGGAGATTTGTGTAGAATAAGAAGTTCCTCGGACAGCGCTACCAGTTGAAACAGGGGTGTAGGCTTGACAGAGCATGCTATACTGTCCGCGCGGGCCGCGGGACAACGTAGTTGGTACCGACAGCACCGATCGGACAGTGGGGTGTAGTCAATAACCCACCCTCTGCGTCAACTACCAGGCCGCACGAGGAACAATCGGATGCACCTGACACGGCGCTTCTGTCACGAGTTTTGCTTGAGCAAGACTCGCGCCATCCCGGCTTCGCCGGCCGCGCCGAGCAGGTGATCCTTGACTTATGCCTATAAATTCGAAATGATAAAATGGTAACACTTCAGCCGATTGCAACAGCCGTTGGCCCCATGAACGTGCGCGACAGCGTTTCCGCTTGACGCAACGCTGTTGGGAAGCCCAACGGGCTTCCGGCTTCTAGCCCAGGGTTGCGGCCGCAGGCCGCTACCCTGGG
>JAJRTI010000239.1 GCA_024278415.1 Planctomycetota bacterium
AGGGAGTCCTTGATGTCCTCTGCATCGACGAAGTGCTTAAGACGCTCGTACGTTCGGAATCGCGCGCCGGACGGCCGGCCCAGTTGCCCGCCAATGTTCTTCTCCTCCTCAGCCAGCATTTCGACCCCCTTGGCCACGAGGGGGTGGTGGTTGTCTTGGCGGGGCAATGCCGGCGTGTCGGGCGAGCACTCGGCCGCGCGCAAGACCGCGAACTGAGACGCAGTCACGCTGTTGCCTTCGGAGTCGATCCAGGCGAGCGCGTCGTTGTCCTCGATAGTTCGGATGTAGACAAGGACGCCGTTCGGGCTGTTCGCGCTGGGCGCATGGGCTTTGGTCGAGTAGACGACGGATGGCAGCGCCGGGATCGTCTTCTCCAGAGCCGGGTTTTGCGCGATGGCGTCCTGCCAGATTTGGAACGCGTGGGACGTCAGGTCGATATCCGTGTCACGGTCGTCGTCGAGGATACCCGCCTTCTCATTGTAGAGGTCAAGGACCGTCTGCTTGTCCTCCCCTTCGAAGAAGGCCTCGTCCGTGCCAACGACTTCGGCGTTCTCATGGAGCCGCAGGCTGGCTCTCACTCGGAGATTGATGATGCGTTCGACTCCGTCGGCCGGCATGAACGAGTAGCAGGTGATGGCGTCTGAGAGTTGGCCGATACGGTCGACGCGGCCAGCCCGCTGCACGAGGCGGATGATGGCCCACGGGAGGTCGTAGTTGACCACGATGTAGCAGTCCTGAAGGTTCTGGCCTTCGCTCAAGACGTCGGTTGCGATGAGCACGCGGAGTTCATCTGCCGACGGGACCTTGTCGCGCTTGCCATTGCTCACGGGGCTGAAGCGCCAGGCCAGGGCCGTGGGGTCTGGGGAGCCGCCCGTCACGCCCTCGATGGACGTGAGGCCGCGCGCTTTGAGCTGCTCGGTCAGGTAGTCCACCGTATCGGCGAATTGTGTGAACACGATCACCTTCTCGGTCGGGTGCTTCTGGGTGAGCAGCGCGTCCAATTCGGCCAGCTTCGTGTCCCTGCTGGGATCCCAGTCGCCATGCTGCTTGAGGACGCTCAGCAACGCCTTGGCGTCGCCGCGCAGGTCCTTGGCCAGTTGATCGACGAACAAGCCTGGCCTCAGCCATCGAAAACGGCGCTTGTACTGATCTGTGTAGACTTGGTAGAGTTCCGCCGCGCGCGTTTTGAACTCCTTCTCGCTGCGCAGAGCAGTGATAACCTGCTGGCGGTCATCGTTAGCGTCATCCTCCTCGTCGGAGAAGAGCGGGTCTCTGTCCTCGTCCGTGACGCGCTCGTCGAGGAGGCTGGCGTCCTGGCTGCCGATGGGCAATGGGCTGTTGTTCTCGATGGCGTGCAGGAAGATGTAGTTGCGCAGAATGTGGCGCGCGACGGACTGAAGGAATGCGTGTCCGCTGCTCTCAAGCCGCTTGAAGAGCCCGGTGCGGCAGAAGCCCATGAGGCGTTTCCCTGCCCGGGAGAGGTCGTCCATGGCTTTGTCTTCTGTGGCCGTAGGCGGCTCGTCCGGAGTGGGCAGCACGTAGTTGCCCAAGCCATAGCGGGGCAGACTCAAGCCATTGATGGCGCCGACGACGTCCGCGGAGTAGAGCCTGGCGTACGAGTCAGCCGGGTTCTTGGGATTGCTCTTGAACTTGACGGTCTTGGGGACGCGATCGGGGAAGTAGGAGCGGCTACCGTCTTCGAACGTGAGGTACTTGCGGCCGTTCGCCGGATCGGCCTCCGCGTAATGCTCCTTGATTAAGGTACGGGTCCGCCGCACCAGGTAGAGGCGCATGAGTTCCCGCCAGTCGTCGATGTGTTCGCTGTGCTCGAACGCGGCCAGCGAACGCACCGAGCACTGGTGCTGCTTCATGAATTCTGTCTCGCTGATTTGCTCCAGCAGGCGTTCAGGCCGGATGCCCAGGTCCATATCCTCAGGCACAAAGAGCCGAAGCTGGCTCGACAGGTCCAAGTAGGTCTTGTTGTAGGGCGTCGCCGAGAGCAAGATGACCTTGCTTTCGTTCTCACGGATGTACTCTTGGATCGCTCGGTAGCGCTTGCCCTCGCGGTTGCGCAAGTTGTGGCTCTCGTCGATGATGACCAGGCGGAAGCGCCGCGTGTCAGGCAATTCGCTCTGCACGCGGGTGATCGAAAGCACCTTGGCGCGGAGCCCATAGGTGAGCCGATAGTCCTCCCACATTTTGACGAGGTTCTTGGGGCAGATGATGAGCGTCTGCAGGAATTGATCGTCCTCGAAGATGCGCGCGACCGCGGTCGCCATCAGAGTCTTACCCAAGCCGACCACGTCGCCAATGAGCACCCCGCCGCGCTTGTTGAGGTGGTGAGCCGCGATCTTGACCGCCGCCTTCTGGAACTCGAACAGCTTGTCGCCGAAATCACGGGGGATGCGAAACTCGGCGAGCCCGGCCCGCGCCTCTCGTGACAAATGGTAGGCCATCTTGAGGTAGATGTGGTAGGGCGGGATGGGCTTCTCTCGCGCCCAACTGCTGTCGATGATCTCGGCGAGTTCCTTGGAGATGTCGATGCACCATCGGTCAGCCCACCGGTCCTCAAACCAAGACGCGAGCTTCTTGCAGGCGTCCTGGTCTACGACGTCGATGTTGAGTTCGCCCTGCCTGGAAAGGCCGGACAACGTGAGGTTGCTGCTGCCCAGGTAGCCGACGGTGGGACTCACGGGGTCGGGACGGAACAGGAGGTAGAGCTTGGCGTGCAGCGAGTGCTTGAGGAAAAGCTTGACGACGACCTTCTTGGCCTTGATCTGCGCGGACAGGCGCCGGAGGCCTTCCTCGTCCACATTGGTGGGAATGCCCACGGTCAGTTGCTCGCGGAACTCCTCCGCCAGCTTGTCCTTGAGGCGCTTGGCCGTGGCATTGTCCATGCGCCGGTTCCGCGCGATCGCGCTCATGACCTCCCGGAACTCGTCCTGCGGCAGACGCTGCATCCCCACAAGAAGGCGACAGCAGTTCCCCTCGCCCCCTGCCCACTCCTCGATGTACGAGTCGAGTTGCTTCCAGCCCCTGAGGTTGAAGTAGCCGACGCAGAAATCAGCATGGTCCGCCTGCGGCAGGACCGTGCGTAGTTCGGCGAGCAGCGTTTCGTCGATGTTATCGAAGATACGGGGCACTGGCTTGCACTCCAATGCTGAGATGCGAAACTCACAGGCCTCAGAGGATAGCATGATGTCGCGTCAAACCGGTGGTGTCAAGCCGGCAATAGCCTGCGCTGAGCATGCAGCCCTTGTCCACGTGGCGCGCCCTTCACTCCTGCGCCCCAGTCCCATACAATGCGGCACCGCCCGGCCTCCCGCCACATCCAGAGGATTCGCGCCATGAGAAGAATCGCATCTCTTGCATGCCTCGCCGCGCTCTGTGTGAGCGCAAACGCCGCGGTCGACGTCTCCGTCTCTCCGCGCAAGGTCACACAACGCCGCGAAGGGACGCGCTACGTGCAGTCGGTCACATTCTCGAACGAAACCTGCAACTACACGCTCACGTACGATTACATCCAGCCGCCCGACACGCCCGGCGAGATCCTATCCCACTACTGGGGCTGGAAGGGCCAGTGGGTCAGCATCGGCATGACCGAACCGACGCAGGCCAACTGGTACTGGCAGGCGTTCTTCAACTGGCACTTCGACAACGAGTCGCTCTACAACCGGCTCGCCACGATCCGCGTGATCCGGCAGTCGGGCTCGGACGGCCTCGTCGTGTTCGCGTGGGACACGCCAAAGGCGAAGGTGAGCATCTACTTCGCGCTCGCGGCCATGAGCGACAAGTTGCTCATGTTCGGCCGCTACGAGCCCAAGACCGAGATCAAACACTCGTACCTCAAGCTCTCCTGTTATCCCGTGGCCTTCGCACCGCCGCGCAATCGCTGCGTCACCACCGCGCTGGGCACGCTGAACAAGGGCACGAAGACGCTGGACCTCGCGCGGGAGCGATGGATCTTGCTGGAAGACTCCACGCCCAACAGGCCTGGCGCCGGCCCGGCTGGGCTGCTCATCGGCACGCCGGGCGCGTTCAGCTCGGTGGCCACGCCGGCCGCGGGCTACCAACTCGCGCCGAGACTCACGCTCAAACCCGGCGCGCGGTCGTTCGCGATCGCGCTCTACTCCTTCCCGGCCATGCCCGACATCGAGCAGACGCGGGAGTATTTCAGGAAGACCGCGGACGCGGAGGCGAAGTGGCTGGAGAAGGCCGCAGCCACGTTCCTCGACCAACCGCTGCCGGCGCTGCCGGTCCCGGAGGTGCGGCAGGCGATGATGCGCAAGGAGGCGGAGGAGCTGTTCCGCCGCCCGGCCGACCGTTGGCGGCCGGACCCCAAGCCGCTGCGCTTCCCCTGGGCCAAACCGCTCGCCGGCGGGCCGGTCAAGACCGTTGTCCTCTGCCCGCGCTGGGCCGCGTACGAGACCATGGAACTCGCGCGCCGGCTCGACATGGACGTGCGGCACGCGTACTTCGACACGCCCACGGAGATCGCGACGACGCGCGCCTGGCCGTACCGCCACACGACCGGCATTGGCCCCGCGAGCCGCGGCGTCGCGTCCATGCACGCGACGCAAATCTGCTCCGCGGCCGACGTGGAGGTGATCCTGATTTCGCAGGTCAAGTGGGAGGCTATCCCTGGCGCGTGCCGCGCCGCGATCATCGAGCAGGTGAGGAGCGGCAAAGGGCTCATGCTCGTCGGCTCCAGTCTCGGCAAATGGCCGCAGAAGCTGTTTGCTAAACTCGATCCCGATTTGGCCGAAGACGTGCTCGCCGCGTTCCCGTGGCGCGCCATGCCTGGGTACCGGGACGGCGACGAGGGCCGCGCGGGCGCAGAGGCTCCGCTGCGCGCATATCGATACGGCCTCGGCCGTGTCCTGGTGATGCCGGTCAAGACGAATCGCTACAGCGCGCTCCTTCCACAACAGCGCGAGTTCGAGGGCATCGAAGCCGCGGCCGACCGGGCGCTGGCGCTGTGCGCGAAGGCGCTGTTGGCCGCGGCCGGCCGGCAAGCGCGCGGCCGCGTCCAGATCGGCCCCGTCGACTCGGCCAAGCGAACCGTTCGCATCGAGTTTGAGCCGGCCGCGGCAGCCGGCAGTGTGCTGGCCGTGCGCATCGCCGACGAGTTGGGGCGGGCGCCGGTGTTCCTCGGGCCGCGCAAGGTGCAGGGAAGGGCCGCGGACGTGTTGCTGCCACCACAGCCCTCCGGACGGCGGTGCTTCCTGGATGTGAAGCTCCTCGACGCACAGGGCCGCGTGGCCGGGTTTGCTTCAAGCCTCCTGCCGCCGGCCGAGGGCCCTGCGATCACCCGCATCGCGCTCGCGCCGTCGGAACGGGTCACCGAGGGCTCCACGCCCCTGGCGCCCCTCCCCGATGGCGGCAAGCTGACCGCGAGGGTCTCGATTCGCGCGCCCGAGCCGCTGCAAGATGCGCGGCTCGACTGTGCGGTGCGAGACGCGGTCGGCCGGCAGGTCGCGCGTGTCTCCGCACCCGTGCCGGCCAACGGCGGCGACGTGGAGGTCGCCATGCAATTGCCCCGGCCGGTCACGGTCTGCCACACGCTAGACGCCGCGCTCGTGGTCGGCGCGACGGCCGCGGCCGTCGCGCACCAGCGCTTCACCCTGCCCATGGCCTATCCGTACGACGACTTCACCGCGCTCATGTGGAGTTACGCCGGCGGCGCCACCGTGCTGATGGAGACGCAGCGCCGATGCTACGACATGGGCGCGGACGTGATGGACCTCTGCCACATGGGCGGGCACTCCGATGCGGGCGCGGACCGCGAGTACTGGGTCGCGTCGCGCTCCGGCCTGCGCGTGCTGCCCTACGTCACGCGTATCGCCGGCAAAGCCGACAAGCACAACTACCGCCGGCCCTGCTTCCACGACGCCGCATCCGTGGCCAGGCGCACGGAGCGCATCGCGCCCTCGTGCCGGCAGGCGCGGGCGTACAGCCCGGCCGCGTTCACGCTCGGCGACGAGAACTATCTCTTCCGCGGCGAGGGCGAGCCCTGCCAGCGGCCCGAATCGGTCGCCGCGTTCCGGGAGTGGCTCGAGCGCAAGTACGGCACGATCGAGAAGCTCAACGCCGCCTGGTGCACGAGCCACGCGAGCTTCGACGAGATCCAGCCCATGCTCATGGACGAAGCCGCGAAGCAAACGCAGAGCTTCGCGGCGTGGCTCGACCACAAGCGCTTCATGGACACCGCGTTCGCCGAGGACCATGAGCGCCTCGCGCGCATGATCCGCGGATTCGTGCCCGGCGCGAAGGTGGGCTGGGACGGCTTCCTCAACTATTCGTGGAAAGCCGGGTACGACTTCGTGAAGCTCACGCGCAATCTCGAACTGAACCAGGTCTACGTGGGCCAGTGGATCCAAGGCGAACTGGTGCGGTCGTTCAAGCGCGGAGACGCGTTCACCGGCAAGTGGGGCAACAGCGTGGCCAACAACGCGGACGGGTTCGCCGCGTTTCCGTGGGATTGCCTCTTCGCCGGCGACAACTCGGTGTGGTGGTGGACGTCGTGGGGCTGCGACTACATCCCCTTCAACCCGGACATGTCGGTCAACACGTTCGGCAAGTCGTTCTTCAAGGCCGTGCGCGAGATCAAGGCCGGCCCAGGCAAACTGCTGCTTCACGCCAAGCGCCAGAATTCGCGCATCGCGGCGCTCTACTCGCAGCCGGACCTCCTCGCCGCGGACCTGTTCGCCAAGATCACCCCCGGCGCGCCGCACGCGGGCGCGCGCAGCTTTTGGACGCAGCACGAGGGCATGCTCAAGGGCCTTCGCGACCTCGGTTATCAATACCAATACATCTCGTATCTCGACCTGGAGGCAGGCAAGCTGTCGAACGACGAGTACGACGTGATGGTGCTGTGCCTCGCGTCGTGCCTGTCGGACAGGCAGGTCGCCACGCTGCGCCGGTTCGTCGAGAACGGCGGCACGCTCATCGTCAACGGCCGAGCCGGCCTGCTCGATGGCAATGGAAAGATTCGCGAGAAACGGCCGCTCGACGAATTGCTGGGTGTGACGAGCATGGCCGGGCCCGCCGCGATCAAGCAAGTGCCCGCAACAGTCGAGGCCGCACTGAAAGTGAATGGGCAGGCCTTTCCCGCGCGCGTCTGGGAGCCTGGCGTCAGGCCCGCGACGGGCGAAGCAAATGGGCCGCCGGTGCTCCTCTCGAACCGCGTCGGCAAGGGCCGCGCAGTCTTGCTGAACGTCGTCATGTCCAAACTGCTCGTCCGCCGCGCGAAGGATGAGCCCAAGCCGCTCCAGCAACTGCTCGCCGGCGTGATGCGATCCATCGGCGCCACCACGCCCTGCCGCGTCACGCTCAAGGACGGCGGCTTGCCGCTCTGCACGCAGCAGATCCTCTTCACCGACGGCGCCATTCGCTATCTTGCGCTCCAACAGGAGCTGCACCAGTATTCATTGCCAACGCAGCCCGCGCGGGTGGAGTTGCCCGAAGCGGCGATCGTGTACGACGTGCGCGCCGGCAAG
>JAJRTI010000240.1 GCA_024278415.1 Planctomycetota bacterium
TCGTGCAGCGCGGCGAACGGCAGGTAGTGCAGCACGCCGTGCGGCACGACGCAGATCGTCTTCGTCGCGATGGCCTGCCGCACCGGCTCGATGAGCGTCTTGTACGCGTCGACCGGCGGCCGGCCGCCTTCGAGCAGGGCTTTGCGGTAGGCGGCTACCAGCTTGGCCAGGGCCTTGCTGGGGATCGCCACCCGTTTGCACGTGGCGCGGCCGCGCGACACGGCCCAGATGTAGAGTGCGTCGTCCGTGTAGTAGTACTCCAGGAGCGTCACGTCGGCCGGCAGCATCTGCTGCGCCTGGCTCAGGGACAGCGTGCTCACTTTGTGAAGGGAGCCGAGTTCAGGCTCGGCCGCCGGGGGCGAGGGGGCCGTGGCCATGCCGCCGAAGCCCCGCGTGCCGCTTGTCGTCATTTGCTCAAACGCTTGGCGCTCCGCGTCGGTGCGCCCGATCTGCCGGCCCGCGAGCATGTCCACCATGGCCCGGGATTTGGCCCGTTCCGCATATGCGAAGGCCAACTCCGGCTTGCCCATGTCGACGAGCAGCGCGATGAGCCGGCTGTACACTTCGCTGCGGTCGCCGCCGAGAAATGCGGTCTTGGTCATGTCGGACTGGATGGACGCGCGCGTGGCCTCGATCGCGTTGATGGCTTGCACGTAGTGGCCGGCGGCCGCGGCCGGGTCGCCCGCGTTCTCCATCAGCATGCCCATGTGGTAATGGCATTCCCAGAACACGTCGCCCAGGTTGCGGACCTTGGGGTCTTGGAGCACCTCGGCGAAGACGCGTTGGCTTTCGGCGAACTTGCCGACGCGGAACGCGGCCTTCGCGTAGCAGGCCTTGGCCGGCGCGGTGTGGAACTGGTTGCTGAGGTCGAGCTTGAGCGCGGCTTGGCCCATCTGTTGGGCGAGCGCGTCGTAGGCGCGCGCAAACGCTGCCATGCCTTGCTGGAACTCGGGGAGCTGCCGGTAGATTTCCGCGGCGTGTTTGTACGCGGCTTCGTTGTCGTTCAATTCGAAATAGACCACGCACAGCCACTGCCGCGCGTACATGTCGATGAGGGGGTGGCCGAGTTGGTTGGCCGCATCGATCAGGCCCTGGATTGCGGCGCGCCTGTTGGGGGGCACGCGGGCCAACGCGCCGGGCCGGGCGATGGCGCCCAAGAGCAGGTCGCCGAAGCGAATCTGCCTCAGGCTCGACAACTCGCGCTCGACCGCGCGGGCCGCTTGCCGGGCCTCTTGGCTCATGCCCACCCACGCCATGGCCCACGCTTTGAACAGCTCGCATCGCAATGACGCGGACCGGAAGGCCGGCCCCAAGTTGGACTGCAAGTAGGGCTGGGCCAGTGCTTGGCCGCGCTTGGCTTCGCGCACGGCCGCGGCCGGCTCGCGCATGGCCATGTGCACTTCGGCCAGCATGGCCGCGTCGCTCACCGCGTTCAACGCCCGGTACTGGTCTTCCGAGATGTTGGCCTGCCGCGCCATGAGCGGCGCAATGCGCTCCTTGAGCGGCTGGGCCTTTTTCATCCACTCCATGAACTTGTCGTGCCGGCGCTGCTGGTAGTAGAGCAGCGCGAGTTGGTGCGCGGCCATGGCCATGCCCACCATGCCGTTTTGAGGGGCGGCGCCGGCCGCAAACTGCTCGGCCTTGGCGTACAACTCAAACAGCAGCGTCTCCGCCTGCTCGAACTGGCCGGCCAACATGAGTTTGTTGACTTGGTTGAACTTCCGCTGCCACTCCTTCTCCTCCGGCGACTCTTGGGCCGGCGCGGTGGGCCGGGGATACTGGGCCTGGGGCGCCGGTTGCGCGGCTTGGGGCTGTTGGGCTCCCCATCCGCCGGCCTGGGTAGGGGGCGTTTGTATGCCCGGCTGTGCGGGCGTGTACGGCCCTTTGGGATATGCCTGCGCCTGCTGGCCTTGGGGGAGTTGAGGCTGGGGGAACTGAGGCCGAGGGTATTGCGTTTGGGAGAATTGCCATTGCGGTTGCTGGCCTTGGGGGTACTGGCCCTGCGGCCGAGCCATCCCCCATGCCCCATAAGTGTAGGGGTTGTACGCGTACGGATTATTGCCCCAGGCTTGTTGCTGCTGCATGCGCATCATCTGCTGCTGCCAGGCCGCCCATTGTGCTGCGTAGGCCTGGGCGTAGGCGGCCTGCGGGTCCCACTGGTTGGCCGGCTGCATGTTGGCCGTTTGGTCGGCCATTGCCGGCGGCGTTCCTCCTGCGCCGTAGAAGCCTTCGTTGAAGCCCTCCATGAACTCCGCGCACCCCGCCAACACCAGCCCGAGCGCACCGACGAGGCATAGCCAATTGTGCCGTTTCATGGCATCCTCCCTCTGCATTGTGCTGCCTGAGAACACACCTACCGGCCAATGCATGCAGAATAGCGCCTGTCGGCATGGGAGACAAGATATTTCCACTTCGCTGTGCCGCGGCCGAGCCTTGCGAGAGTGCGGAATCCCACAGATGGCAGGGCGTCCCCACGGATGTAAGCTACTTCGGTCTGCATCCGTGGGTACGCCCTGCCATCCGTGGGACCCATCTGCCTGTTTGGTTGCGGGCAACGGCCGCGCGGGGTTGCCGCGTGTGGCGTTTTGGCGCCGGGAATGCCACAATAGCGCGCACTCCCTGGCCATCTTCCAACGCGGGATCAGCCTGCTTCAGCAGGGCTTCTCTGCCTGGCGCCATTGAATCGAGAAGCCGCGCTGAAGCGCGTCTTGCCAACGAAGAGCAGGCTTGCTGTCCACCACGTGAACGTGGTGGCAAGGCAGAGAGCCAGCTCAAGCTGGCTGGATCCGGTATCCCAGCGGAAGCATCAAGATGGCCACGCGTGACGCGCGACGCCCTAAGTTAATGACATTGGGTCGTGGTTGCCGTACGGAGAAAGGACCGCCACCAATGAGAACGGAGTGGATTATTGTGTCTCTCGCACTATCGGGCGCCGCGGCGTGCGCTAAAGAGGGCCGCACGTTCTACGACGACAAGATGATGGCCCAAGTGGCCGAGAAGATCGCCAAGCACGGCTGGGCGAAGCGGCAAGTCCAAGCTGCAAAAGACGCCTGCAAGTGGCTTGTGGAGATGTCGGACCAGGAGCTGTGGGACTTCGTGCCGCCGCCGGAGCAGGTCCGGGCCATCAACGTACACATCGCCCATGACTGCCCGGTCTGCGGCGACGAGATCACCCGCAAGGCCGGCCACTATCCCTGGATCATCCGCCGCGACCGGCCGTTCAAGGTCGAGTGCCCGGTGTGCAGGAACGTGTTCCCGTCCAACGATTTCCAGCCGTGGAACCTCGCGGGCCTGAACGGCAAGCCCGAGTCCGGCCCCGGCTACGTGGACAAAGGGATCGGCTGGCTCGGCCCGGACGGCAGGCGCTACTACTTCGTCCCGTATTACATCTACTGGCAGCGATGGGCGCGGGACATTCTCCGCGGCATGCCGAGTCTTGCGGAGGCCTACCTGCTCACCGGCGACCCGGTTTACGCGCACAAGTGCGCGGTCATGATGGCCAAGATCGCGAGCGAGTACGAGCGCTTCGACTACGCGAACCAGGCCTATCACGAGGGCAAGAAGAACATCCCCGGCCGCATCTCTGACCGCATCTGGTCGACGGGCGACAACTCGAAGATTGCACTGGCGTACGATGCCATTTACCCAGCGCTGGCGCAAGACAAGGAGCTGCGCGCGTTCCTCAAGAGCAAAGGCCTCGGCGACGCTCGCGCGCTCATCGAGGACAAGATGCTGTTCGTCATGGCCAAGGACGTCATGCGCGGCTTCGTGGCCGGCAACATGGGCGCGCATCAGAAAACGCTCTGCCATCTCGCGATCGTTTTGGACAACGACGACCCGGCCCGAGGGCCGACGACCGCGCAGATGCGCGACTGGATCATGAGCGGCCCGGGACGGGTCGAGGATCTGCTCTGGAACGGCTTCTGGCGCGAGGGGCTCGGCGGCGAGAGTTCGCCAAGCTACTCATCCGGGTGGTGCAACAGCTTCTACACCATCGCCGAGCTGCTGCCGCGGCTGGGAGTGGAGATCTGGGACAATCCCAAGCTCAAGAAGATGGCCGACATCGGGATCGACCTGACGGTGGCCGGAGAGTTCTGCCCGTCCATCGGCGATTGCGGCTCGATTCGCGGGACCAAGCGGATCGCGTGGTCTGCGCACCTTCAGGGCCGCGCATTCTCTCACTACAAAGATCCCCGACATGCCAAAGCGCTCAAGCTCATGAACGCGCGGTCGAGAAGCCTCTGGGGCGATCTGTTCGACGAAGAGGAGGTCGCCAAGGTCGTCGCAGAGCAGGGCACGGACCTTGGGCTCAAGACGCGAAACCTCGGCGGCTATGGTCTGGCGATCCTGGAGAGCGGCGCGGGAGAGCATCGCCGCGGGGTGGCCATGTACTACGGCGACGCCAACGGCGGACACGGCCACAAGGACCGCCTGAACATCGAGATGTTTGCGTACGGCCGGCCCATGATGCCCGACGACGGATACCCCACCCCCTTCACGCGGCCCAACTTCTACGACTGGCGCGGCGCCAACACGTACAAGCACTACTGCGTCATGATCGACGAGGCGCCCCACCGCAACCGAAACGCGGGCGCCCTGAACACGCTGGCTTCCGCGCCGCAGGTGCAGTTGATGGACGCGTCCGCGGAGGCGGTCTACCCGATCAAGGCGTCGCTCTATCGGCGGACCACGGCCCTGATCGACATCTCTGACGAGCGATCCTACCTTCTCGACATCTTCCGCGTCCGCGGCGGCGCGCAGCACGACTGGTGCTTCCACGGCCCGCCGTTCCCAGAGTTCTCAGTGGCCGGCGGCGAGTTGGGCCCGGTGCAGAAGAAGGGCACGCTCGCCGGCGAAGACGTTCCCTATGGCGCCAAGCCGCCACAGAACGGCGGCAGTTGTGGTTTCCAGGGGCTATTCAACGTCAGGCGCATGCGCCCTGCCGGGGCTTGGTCCGCGACGTGGCGCAAGCCCGATGAAGATTTGTCGCTCACCATGACCATGCCGGCGGGATGTGCGCAGGAGGTGATCGCGGCCGATGGCAAGCCAGAGCTGACACGCGGCGCGCCGGACACGATCCAATACGTGCTGGGCCGCAA
>JAJRTI010000241.1 GCA_024278415.1 Planctomycetota bacterium
CGCGGACGGCGCCGCGGTCGTGCGTTTCTACACAATGGACCGACGCCGGCGAAACCACAAGAAGTACACCGCGCGCAGCCGGGACCTGGCGCACTGGGACGTGAGGCCGCTGACCAAGCCGGCGCCGAAAACAGACAACCTTCCCCACACCCGCGTCGCCGCGCCATGGCGATGGCGCGACCCGAAAGGCAAGAAAGCGCGCTACCGGCTCTACGACCCGGCCGTCGATGGCCCAGTCGACCTGAAGCAGGTGCACGTCCAATACTCAGGCTGGAATCCCAAGCCGACTAAGTGGGGCGCGGTTGACATCGCGCCGCGCAGCACGTATCCGATCTGGCGCAAGTCCGACAAGGACTACCTCGTGCTCACCCGCGACCCGTTGACCACCGACAAGCACCAGTTCGCGGAGGACGCGCCCGGCAAATGGACCGACTCGAACGACAACTGGGGCGGCCAGTGGTTATCGGCCGACGGCGCGACGCTGCACTTCTGTCAAGCTCGCGTCATCCCCCGCCATGCGCCCTTCCGAGTACCCTACGACAACATCCTCGGCAATCGCATCCTCGTCGTCTGGAGCACGCGTGACGGGCTCCAGTGGCGACCGAGCTACTTCACGACGCCGAACGAACGCGACCCGGTGGGGCTGCAATTCTACGGAGCTTGTGGCTTCTGGGCCGAGGGCAAGCGCCTGCGGCTCGCGTACCTATGGGTCTACGACCAAGCCCGCCAACAAATCGCTCTCGAATTGGCATACAGCCGCGACAGCCTCGCTTGGCATCGCTTCTCGGGCCAGCCAAAGTTCGCGGCCAACGGCCCCATGGGATCCTGGAACTTCGGCGTGATCTGGCCCATGAACGCTCCCGGCCTGGAGCGTGGCGACCACGTCTATTACCTGGTCCGCGGCCTCAACCGATCGCACCTCTTCCTCTGGAACGGCCTAGGCCCGCGGCCGCTGACGGCTCAGTTCCTCAAGAAGCGATTGGGCGGGTCGAGGCGTCTCCAGACGTGGCCCTACTGGAAGAACTTCGGCTCATGGCAAGCCCTCGCGGATCACCTCAACACGGGCTCGTTCACAATCGGCCTCATGCGCCACCGGCGGGATGGTTGGGTCTCCCTCGACGCCAGCGCGCAGGCCGGGACGTTGGTCACGAAACCGCTCAAGGCCGCGGGGACGCTCGCGATCAACGCCCGCGTGCGGTCGCGCGGCTCCATCGATATCGAAGTCTTGACCGAAGGCGGCAAGCCCGTGCCCGCCTACTGCGGCCCCAATGCCGCGACCTTCACTGGCGACTCCACCGGCCAGCGTGTGGCCTGGCAGGGCGGCAAGCTGACGCAGTTGCCAGGAGGGCCGGTGCGGCTGCGGATCCGCATGCGAGAAGCGGAGCTATTTGCGCTTCAGTTCTGAGCTTGGCTCCGCCACTCCCCTACCTCGAAAACGGCCCCAACTGCACGCCATGCACGTCCACTACCCCGCGGCGCGTGTAGTCGAGCCACGTGCGCTTGACATCGTCGGGGAGCGGTGAGCGTTCGTAGTCGCAAGCGAGCGCATCGAGGTCGTAGTCGACGCGCTCGAAGCGGAAGCGGCCGTCTTCGTAGAGCATACACTGCGCGCGATAGTCGCGATCGCGGGGTTGGCCGATGGTTCCCGTATTGACGACGAGCTTGCCGTCGAACGGCTCGATCATCGCGATGTGGGTGTGGCCGGAGAGGATGACGTCCGCGGCGCAGTCCGCGAGCGCGGCGCGGTAGGCTTCGGGCGCGTCGATGGGCTGAAGCGCATTGCCGCCGTTGGCAGCAGACATGGGACCAGGAGATCCCAATGCGGTGGGGGGCGGGACCGGAGATCCCGCACCAGTGTTATTGAGTGGATAGAGTTTGCCGTCGAGCGGATCGGCCGGCGTGCCGTGCACGAGCAGGAATAACTGCCCATCGACGTCAATCGTCACGGACTCGGGTAGACCATCGAGCCACGCGATGTCGTCGTCGTTCACGGCGTGTCGGTCGTAGCGCGCCCAGCCCTTCGGTTCCGGGGGCACGATGCGATCGCCCTGCGGGCGCTTCCGCATCATGTCCTCGCCTACAAAGCTCACGTCGTGGTTGCCCTTGATGACGCGGCTGCAACGCTCGCGCACGAGCGCGATGCACTCCGCGGGGCATGGCCCGAACTCGACGATGTCGCCAAGGCACCAGACTTCGTCCGCGTCGCCAAAGCGGTCGAGGACAGCCTGAAGGCCCCGCAGATTGGAGTGGATGTCGGAGAGGATGAGGATTCGCATGAGGCCAAACGCCTACAGCAGAGACAAGGGCGGACGAGGAACACGGGAGCGGCGTCTACGGAATACGCAATACGCAGTAGCTATTCCGTATTCCGTATTCCGTATTGCGTATCGCGTATTGCGTATTGCGTAACACGTAACGCGACAGGATGCAGCACAGCATGAGCAACATCCTACCAGACAACACGACTTCCGCACGCGCCTTTGGTATCATGGCGCACTCACTGCTATGGCAGCCTGTATAAGACGGAGGCCATCCGCCGTACGGCGGACACGAAGACACTAAGGAACACGAAGTGGGAGCCCATCTCCTCCTTTGTGCATCTTTGTGCATCTTTGTGCATCTTTGTGCCTTCGTGTCTTCGTGGCCTCCGTCTCCCCGAAAACTCACGGAGTGACATATGCCCGCCGAACGATCTGACATCATGACCGGCGACCCCAACGCAGTCGCCG
>JAJRTI010000242.1 GCA_024278415.1 Planctomycetota bacterium
CCTTTCCAGAGCTTCTGCAGGGTGCGCGGGATGTAGCGATAGTAGGGAGTCATTTCCCGTCCCGGCCGCGCTTGTGGAATCGCCTGCTCCGTGCGCGTCAGGCTCGGCCACCAGACCCACGCGGCCTCGTCGGACTCGTTGGCCAACTCGACGCGGATGCCGATGGTGTTGACGTCGTCGGACGAGGATTCGTTCTTGTAGTGCTCCTTCACGCGGCCCAGGATCTCCGCTCCATCGATCCGCAACTCGACCGCGCCCGCGGCTTCAGCGCTTGCGTCGTACGCCTTGGCGATCACGAGTTCGCCCCGCGCATGCCTGGGGAACGTGCGCTTGTCCGCCATGCCGAAGTCCTTGGGGCTCCACGTGCCGTCCTCGGAGTCCAGCTTCATGAGCAACACGCGTGCGTGCAGCGCGTGCGGCTGGGTCTGGTGGCCGAACACGTGCAGGCTCACGCGCTCGCCGTGCGCGAGCCCGGCCTCCGGCAGCGTGAAGAACTGCCACAGCTTCTTGCCCGGCGCAAGGGAGACCATGTTGTGCGCTGCGAACGCCGGCCGCACGCCCACTGGCGCGTGCGACTCGCGCACCACGGTGATGTCGCCCCAGGCCGCGCAATTCCAAAACGCGACGTTGTGCGACCGGAACGAGTTGCTCTGGCCGAGCCGGTGGTTGGTGAATGCGTGGAACTCGAACGTGGGGTTGAGCAGGAGGTTCATGGGCGGCTCTGCGGCAAGCAGACTCGACGCCAAAACGAACAACAGAACGAATCGGTATGTCATGGGGGCTCCTTTCGTGTTTCCGTCTCTGCTTCGTCCCGCAGGCGCGACTGCGAATAGCGCAGCGCCCCAGCGCTGGGCTATTCGCAAACGCGCCTACCGCGCGATCGGGTTGTCTGCGCGAGCCGGCCGCCTCCTCGCTCTTCGTCAGCGACAGACCGACCGCCACGCGTCAAGCGGATCTGTACGCGAATCATACCCGAGTTGGCCCCGCGGCGCTACTGCCCCTTCATCTCCCGCTCCTTGCGCACCTTGCACTCGCGGATGCGGCGGCGGTAGAGGGTGAGCGGCGCGCTGCAGTCGGGAGCGGACGCGGCTTTGCGGAAGTGGGCGATGGCCTCGTCGTAGCGCCCCTGCTTGAGCAGCGCGTGCGCGAGGTTGCCGTGGCCGTAAGCCGTCTCCGCCGCGGCTAACGAGTCCCGGGCCGCATGCTCGGCCTGGGGGTATTGCTCGTACAGGTAGTACATGAACGACACGTCGCCCAGGCACCGCGCGGTCTGCGCGGGCGTGCGCTTGGGGTTGGCCATGAACTTCGCGAGCCGCGCCTTCAACTGGCCGATCTTGATCTGCCTCGCGTCCTCGCTGGGCTGCACGTCGAACTTGGTGAAGCGCCACCCGTGTTGCGACGGCCGGGCCTCGAAGTCCGCGCGGTGGAACGTGTACCGCAGCACGCGCCAGCGCCTGCCGTCGAACTCCGTGACCATGCGCTTGCCCGTGAGTTGGTAGAGGATGTGTCCCTTGGCTCTTGGGGACATGAACCAAGGCCGCGAAGCGGCCGACTTCGTGTCCCCAGACGACGGGGGACCGTCCCGCAACTGCGGGACGGATCGCATCGCGTCCCCAGGCGAAGACGCCTTACGGTCCTCTGGCGCCGCAGCCGCGTACTCCACCTTCGCGTCGAGTATCCAGATATTGAACCGCCCCTCCTTCGGATACAAGGCTCCGAGCTTCGCCGCGTAGTACGCCGGCTTGGTATCCAGCCCCTTGAAGTAGCTGTCAGTGAAGCACCCGGCCACGCGCAGGAACTGCCCCCTGTCGAACGCGGCGTCGTACTTGCGCAGGAGGTCGTGCACGGGTCCGTCGCCCTTCAGCGTCTGGCCGGCCCAGGCTGCGCCGGCCAGGAGCAAGACGGCCGCCATCTGAACCGCGCGATCCGGCATGTGGCGAGTGTGCGAGTGCATCATTCCTTCCGAGCCTTGGGTCTGGTGAACCAGTAGCGATTGAGTTCGATGCCGAGCCCCGTGATCGCGGGGGATGGCTTGCCATCTGTTTTGATGAAATAGAAGCCCGTCCGCCCTGGCTCACACCACCACCTGAAGCGACGGAGCCACGGCGCCTCCGCCGGCGCGGGGCCCTGTGCGACCCCCTCAACCATGCGGCCGTGGCGACGTTTCTCAAGAAGTTTGACGCCCTCGGCGTGTGTGAAGATCTTCGATGCGAGTTTCGCCGCCTCTGCGTTGTCGTTGGCCGTGTCTGGCGCCGGCCCAGGCCTCTCCACGGTCAAACAAAAAATGCACAGCGACTGCGTGATGGTGATGACACGGTCTTCGACCTGGTATCTCATCCTCAACAAGTAGCAACGTGATGCGCCATCTCCAGGCAAGAATACATACCGCGCACGGGAGGGAGGCTGGTACGCCGCTGTAATAAACATTTCAGCCCAGGTAGCGGCGATCTGCTCAACAGCCCCTGCTCTGGCGTCAGGCATGGGGGCCATCAGTTGGGGAACGGCGCTTCCTCTTGGTTCGTTTCGGCCTTCCGTGAACCAATGCAGGTTGTCCGAAAGCTCATCCGACTTAACGGCTGCAGACGCCCAGCCATCGTATTTGATGAAGTGGAAGCCTATTCTGCCCGGTCTTGCCCACCATTTTAGCCCGGCGAACCACGGGGATTCCGGAGGCGCTGCAGTCCCCGCCGCGCCTGAAACAGCCGGCCCGCGCCGGCGCCTCGGTTTCAGCACCAGTTTGTCGCCGTACTTGAAGATCCTCGCGGCAACCTTGGAAACCTGCGCCACGTCGGGATTCGCTTCCGCCTCCGCGGCGCGCCTCTCCGCCTGCACCGCGAACAGATAGACGGTCTGGGTCACCGTGATGATCTCCCTGCCGGCCTGATACCGCAGCCTGGCCCTGTCGCAGAGGTTCCGGCCGTCGCCCGGAAGGAGGACATACTGCAAGCCCTTGGGCGGCAAATGCGCCGGCGCAAGAAACACTTTCGCCCAGTCCGCCGCTTCTTGCTGGACCTTGGGGCGGACGCGGACCACCCTCGGGGGGAGGATCTGAGCCTCCAGCGCGCCGGCGCTTGGACTGAATCCTAGGTAGCCCAGGCTGCCCGCGCCGAGCACGAGTTGGCAAATCTGGCGAGTCGTCATTCTAGCGCTCCTTCAGTCGTCTCAGGGCCATTCCGGGTACGGGCCGGGCACAATACACGGGCCGCCGTGGTTCCAGTTCGGGTCAGACCACTGCCATCTTGTCTTTGCTCGGAGGTGATCAATGAGTTCCTGCACTGATGAATAGATAAGCCCGCCTGTACCTGCAGCATACCACTTGTAAGGCCCCGAAGAACCGTCGCGATACTTGTAGCATGCCTCCCAGTTGTTCCAGCCGCCGCTACCATCTTGCCAAACAAGCCTCTCAATGTCGTTGCCTAAGGCTGTATGTGATTCGTCGAGTTTCCCGTTGCCGTTAAGATCCTCGTTCACATCCAGATGTCCATCGCCGTCGGCATCTTCCCCTGCATCAAGGATGCCGTTCCCGTTAGCGTCCTCGTCCACGTCCAGATGTCTGTCCGCATCCTTATCCTCCGGTGTGCTGTGACCGTTCTCGCCAACCTTGCAGCCTCGCGTGGCGAAGTTGGTTGTGGTGGTGCTCTCATGTGAAGCAGCTCCCGGGTCAGCGTATACGTAGACGACGCTCCCCGAACCTGGAGTGAGCCCGATGATCTTAATGGTTTTCTCAAACAGATGAGCCAACGCTATGCATTCCCCTGGAACACCATCCAGGATCTTCCACTCGGGGCTTGGGTATGGCTTGCCAAGAGCATAAGCGCCTGGCCCAACCACCTTCTGCCAGAGCCTATCCACGATGTCCGATTCGGCCGTCAAGCCTTCGCATTCGGCAGTAACCCGATCGATTCGCTTGACAGTGAGAGAACTCCCGGTTGGTGTTCCTGCCGTCACAAAGAGCTTATTGCTCGTGGTCGTCAGATTGACGAACGTCTGTCCCCCGTCGTAGGAGATCTTCCACGTGAGGTCGAACGTTGTGTTCGCGATCTGTTTCTCGAACTTCATCGTGCTCGGCTCCGTGACCGAGAACGCGGGTGGCGTGACTTCCGATCCGGACATGGCCACATTCTGCTCGTACACGAAAGACCGGTGAGTGTCTTTCTTCTCCCCCTCTATTCTGACTTTGACGGTCACGCCGCCGGCCCCGCCCCCGGTGGAGAACTTCGCCGAGATTGTGGGGCTGCTCTCCCAAGTGTAGCAGATTGGCGTCGACGCTTCGCCCTTCTTGATCTGTGGTACCCTGACCGGTGCAGAACCATCGCTGCCGTAGGTCAGCGCCGGAGGCACGGGATCGGTTTTCATCGTATGGCTCCCGCCCCCGAAGGTCGCTTCCTCCAGTTTGATCCTCAGAACTGGGATACCGACCGAGACCTGTGCGCACTTCGGGAGCAGAAGCAGGGACAGCGCGGCAAACAAGACAATGTGAACACGTCTGCGATGTTGGAAGACTGACATGATCGCTTCTCCTTCCGGGCGTGTGTCGGGTCTGTCGTTGCGACGCGAGTGCAACTGGCGGCAGGAATCGCTGTCGCGGCCCTGCCATGTGAGATGGCAGTTCATGGGTGTACCGTGACATCGAGTGATTGCACCTTGACGCGCTCAACTCCCTCATCATTGGTGACTGTGACAGTTGGCGTCGTCTTGCCGTTCGAATCAGTTGCCGTCTCGCCTCCAGACGTGATGGACGCGTAGGGGGCAAGAGCGGCTGTGCAGTCGCTTGGATTCGTCTCCCATTCGGACTGCGAGAACTCAATCCATTCGCCGTCAACCTTGACGGTGTTGACGTAGGTAAACAGCGTGTGACCTGACAGGGGCTCGTCGTTGGATGCTGTCCGCGTGACCGTGACTTGATTGCCGCCTGGGAGGAAGTAATCAGGGACCGTGAGTTCGGCCGTCCCAACCTCGAAACTCACCGTCGGACTCACGCCTGCCTGGTCATGGCTGGCGATGTACGCGCGGACCGCGCAGGAGTCGCCGATCTTGTTGCTGGACACGAGTGTGGCCGTGATGATTCCGTTGTCGTCGGTTCCCCAGCCCAGCGGTTCCGCGTCGCCGGCGTTGTGGCAGTACCAATCGATGTAAATGTAAGCCGGGCCCCACCACCTTCGCGTGTTCTCGCCCGTGCCCTCCGTGCCCTCGAAGCCCAGGCCGCCGCCCACGATGGACAGGTCCACGCCAACGCCCGCGTCGTGCGGCGTCACGGTCACCGTGACCGCGGTGCTGTGCGGATCCGAGTTGATCGCGCCCGCGGCCAGCGTCGTCTTCGCGACCTCGACCTCCACCTGGTACAGGAAGACCTCGACGGTGGCCTCCCCAGTGTCCGAAGCCGTGGTAACGACGGACTCTTGGCCCGTCTCCGGGTCTATCAAGATGAGCGTAGCTTCGACCCTACAGCGGATGGTCTTGGTCCCTACCGTCGGGAAGCTGCCGCGCGTCCAGGTCTCGTCGGTCGGGTCCGGGTAGGAGTAGCTCCCATCGCTCAGCCACGACCACTGATACGTCGTGTCGATGCGCGCGTCGCCGTCCGCCAACTGCTGAGCCAGTCCGGGATTCTCCTCCGATATCTCCACGGTGACCGACGCGTCGAGTTCATGGTCGGGCTTGGCCTGCATCGTGCTGGTGTCGACGGTCGCGACGACGGTGAGGGCCTGCGCCGGCGCAATCGCGAGCAGCATCACGGCGAGGCACGCGAGGCCCAGTTGGGTGATTGCGGGTGTTCGGTTCATGGGGTTGCTCCTCTGGGGGGCGTTAGATGGTTGATGGTTCATGGTTCATGGTTGATGCGCGCCAGATATCGCTTCGCGTTGTCCGCGAGGCCCTTGGAGCACTTGCCAGCGAGACACTGGTTGAAGTGCTGGCGGGCCTGGGGGTAGTCCTTCATGTCGAACTCCATGACGCCGAGCCAGAACTGGGCTTCGCTGGGCCGTTGCGTGCCTTTGCAGCGCTCCGCGACCCGGGCCGCGCTCGCGCGGGCTTTGGCCCGGTCCTGGAGTTTCACGTAGCACTGGAGCAGGTTGAGCAGGCCGTCGGTCTGGTGGTGTTCGGACTGGGGCTTAGTGAGCGCGATTTCGTATTCCGCCGCTGCCTCTTTCAGCATGCCCATGCGCCGGTGGGTCTCGGCCGCGTAGTACCAGTCCTTGGGCCGGAACGCCGCGCGGCCCAGGAGCTTGCGCATGGAGTCGAACGCGAGGTGCGCGGCCCAGAGCCGGTTCATGCGCATGTTCCGCTCGCCGACCCCGCCCATGACCTTGGCCGCGGCCGCGGTGTCGAGGCACACCCACGCGGTGGCGAACGCGCGGCTGAACGCGGCGCGGGCCTTGCGCAGGCCGCCCTCCTCGACGAGCGCGTCGCCAAGTTGCACCAGGTCGGCCACGGTGACCATGTGCGGCCTGCTCTTGCGCCGGTCCTGGGGCCGGAACATGGGCAGGCGGCCGCGGTGGGCCCGAAGCGCGGTGCAGAGGCTTTCCACGTATGTGCGGAACGCGGCGGACTCCGCAGCCGGGTCGCACAGCCGTCGGGCGATCTCATACGCGAGCGCGCGGCAGGCCACGCGCGCGGCCGGGTTCGGGTTCGTCTGCGCAACTCGTTCGACATCGCCCGCGAGCGCCGCGAGCACGTCTGGCGCGTGGGCCCAATACCAATCCGGGTTGTCCTTGCGATACTGGCGCAGCACCTCCAAGTACGCGGCCGCGTCCGCCACGAACGTGCGCCATTCTTGAGGCGATCCGGGCCGGGGCCGCGCGTCGGGCAGCAGATCCTCGAACACGTTGGCAAAGTGCATCTCGCGCATCTTGCCCCGGTCGGCCAGCCACTTGCGGAGCCAAGCCACGACCTCGGGCCGCTCGACCGGGTCGAGAAATAGCCCGGCCAGCGTCGCGTTGGGGCTCATGTCCCGGCACACTTGGACCGTCAGGTCGAGCGGGCCGAGCACCACGAAGCGTTTGTACTTGCCGTTGAAGAAGTCGGCGACCGGCACGGACGCGAGCAGGCGCGCACCTTGGGCTTTGCCGTCGGCTTGGGGGATTTGCTTCGGCTTGAGGCCGCGCCAGAGCTTGAGCGTGTAGCGCCGGTATTGGGGCCAGTCGATCTCGAAGAAGTAGAGCGACAGCACGTGCTGGCCCTCTGGGACCTGGAACCGGCAGAACAGGTCCGGACCCGTGCCGAGCGGGTAGACCTCTCCGTGGTCATCCCACGACGCGGCCCTTCGCTGGGGCTGCTTGCCGAGAGCCCAGTCGTCAAGTTTGGCCGAGACCGGGTCGATGAGGATGCGCGCGTCGCCTTGGTCGCGCCGGGGCGAGGCCCACGACCGCGGCTTGTCGTCCGGCCGGCCCACCCAGCGCTGGTACTCGAACTTCTGCCTCCGCCAGCGCCCTCGATGCCGGTTCACTCCAATGCGGGAGCCCTCGATGGACATGGGACTGTTCATGGCGCACAAGACGTACGCCTCCCGGCCGTACACCCCGCGCCAGTCGCCGCGGGTGGAATCGTCGTCGGGCAAGAGGAACACCCGTTCGAGGATGTTCTCTCGGCGCAGCACGAACGGTTGGGCCGAAGCTTGCGGCCGGAGGGGCGGGAGCGTTCCCTTGCCCGTTGCCCGTATCGTCACCTTGAGTTCGCAGGGCCCCGTCTTGGCCGCGGCCCCACGCCAGCGCAGCACCTTCCGCGGCGGCGCCGGCTCCTCGTCCGGCTTCTCCTCGGCCGCGGGCTCCTGCGCCGCGGCCTCGGGCGGCGGCTCCGGCGGGGGAAGAGGCTCATACGTCCATTCGCCGCGGCCTGAGGCGCCGAAGGATAGCGTCGAGCCGGAAGCCATGCGCAGGCGACACCATCGCGTCGCTCTCTCTGCCTCCTTCGGCTCAGGCTGGATGATCTCGACTCCACTGCCTCCCAGCATGCCTTCGGAGAAGCTCGGTCGAAGCTCCAGAGCATCAACCCTGCCCGTCGGCGGCTTGGCCAGCCTCCAAGTGGCGTGGAGCCCATGGGCCGCGACTTGGGTTGCGGTTGCTCTCAGACGCACGCGACGCGGTTTGGCTGGTTCGTCTTGAGCAGGCTCGCCCGGCTCAGCAGCGAGTTCTGCTAATGCAGAGAGGCCAACCACCTCCCCTGCCGGGCTCCGGGCGACGAACCCAGCCCGCGGCTCCTTGTGGAACGTCCAGCCGTGCAGGCTGGCGACCGGGGGCAACGCAAAGAGCTTCGTCTGGAGCGTCACGCGAATGCGCACCGTCTCGCCCTTCGGGAGATCCTTGGGTGCCGGCATGCCATCGAGGTACGCGGAGAACGTGTTGTTGCCCCAACGCCGGTCGTCTTGAACAAAACACCGACCGGGCCTCTGCATGGCCAGTACGACTTCCTGAGGCTGGCCTTCCGCAAACGCGACCCGCCACGCCCGTTGGGTCAACAACGCATGATTGGCTCCCAATGTCCGCGGCAATATGCATTCGTAAGGGAGGGCGATGACACGTGCGCCTGCATAGACATGCGCTGGTGCGTGGGCCGCGATGCCTAGCCTGGCCTCCGTGAGATTGAGAAGAGGCGTGAGTTCATAGTCGATTCGGACCCCGCCGGCCACGAGGGCCACTGTCTGCCTATACTTGAGTATTTCCTTGCCGTTCCACTTCTCCTTGCACACGCCCTCAAACACAAGACTCTTGCCTCTGGGGCCCATGCAATGCCGCGAGGTGGGATAGCCGTGGCGTAGTTGCTGCCGCCAGGGATCGTACTGCTTGCAGGCCAGGAAGAAGCCCACGTCCATCAGATCGCGCCCGGCCCGTCTCAGCAGCAGCGTGCCCTCGAGGCTGATGAGTACGGTCGTGCCTCTTACCGTCTCGGATTGCGGCAACTCGATGCGCGGCAGATCGTCGTCTGGGCAGACGATACGGGCTCTATCCGCCGAGTACGCGAGGCTACTCCAGAGAACTGCGACTACGCTTAGCGCCCGCGTAACCAGTCTCGCCCCGTACCCCCCCCCCCCCCCCCCCCCCCCCCCCCCCCCCCCCCCCCCCCCCCCCCCCACC
>JAJRTI010000243.1 GCA_024278415.1 Planctomycetota bacterium
CCGCAACCCTGGGCTAGAAGCCGGAAGCCCGTTGGGCTTCCAAACAGCGTTGCGTCAAGCGGAAACGCTGTCCATTGAACTCGCGCACGTTCATGGGGCCAACGACTGTTGCAATCGGCTGAAGTGTTACCAAGCATGATGTCACCGGTCCGTTGCTGCGATCGTCATGCACACATGCTTCTGCGGAGCAAGCGGGTCGTTCGTAGTAGGGCGATTGATCGCCCGTTGCTTCGGGCTCAAGGACGGGCGATGAATCGCCCTACGACAAGCCTGCATCGCGGCCCTTGGTGCTTCTGCCGACCGTCTTGTATGATGGTTCGCTTCATGCATTCCACAGGGCCTTAACATCCTTCAGAGAAATGGCCAACACCGACTCGACGATCTTGCCTTCCTTCCGCGCCTGGCTCGAAGCGCATCAGCGCGATCTCGACGCGATCGTGTTCGACGTGGACGGCGTGCTCATGGTCGCGCACCATCCCGTGCCGGGAGCGTGCGAACTGATCGAGTGGTTGCACGAGATCGGGAAGCCGTTCTTTTTGCTCACCAACGATGGCTGCCATTCCCCGGAGGAGAAGACTGAAGCGCTGCGCGCGTGCGGCATGGAGTTCAGCCCCAACGAGATCGTGTCGTGCGGCCACGGGCTGCGGGAGCTGGCGGACGCGCGCGGGTGGCGGGGGAAGCTCTTCTTCGCCATGGGATCGCTGGGCGCGCCATGCTACGGCGAACGCGCGGGGCTGCGCATCACGCGTGACTTCGGCAAGCTCGACGCGTGCGCCGGCGTGATCATCGGCGAGAAGGACTACGACTGGGAGCCCACGATCAACGCGGTCTTCAACTTCCTCATCCAGCATCCCGACGCGGCGCTCGTTGTGCCCAACCCGGACGCGTACTTTGCGCGCCGGCCCGGCTGGCTTCAGCTCGCGTCGGGCGCGACGGGGCGATTCATCGAGCAGCTTTGCCGCACGTACGGCCGGCCGCTGGAGCCGATCTATCTCGGCAAGCCGTACGAGCCCATTTTCCTTACCAACCACCATCGCCTCGAACGCGAGTTGGGCCGGGACGTGCCGCGGGCGCGCGTGCTCATTGTGGGCGACTCGCTCGAATCGGACATCCGCGGCGGCCGGGACTTCGGCTACCTTACCGCGCTCATGCTCACCGGGATCACGCCGCGGGAAGCCCTCGCGCGGAGCGACATCGCGGCGGACCTGGTGTTCGAGGCTCTGTAGGCGTGAAAGACCAGGGATCGCCAACAACCAACAACCAACAACCAATGACCAATGACCAATGACCAATGACCAATGACCAATGACCAATGACCAATGACCAATGACATAGGAGCCCCCATGAACCTAAGACTCTTCTTCGGCGACTTGCACTGCCACTGCGGCATCAGCTACGGCCAGGGCAGCCTCGACCGCGCGCTGGCCATCGCGCGCGGGCACCTCGATTTCTGCTCCATCACCGGCCACGCGGTGTGGCAGGACATGCCCAGCGACCGCGAGCAGTACGGGCACATCATCGACTTCCACAACGAAGGCTTCACGCGCTTCGCAGGCATGCTCGACGAGGTCAAGGCCAAGGTCGAGGCGGCCAACGAGGACGGCGCGTTCGTCACCTTTCACAGCTACGAATGGCACAACTGCTTCGCGGGCGACCACAACATCTACCACCTGCACCCGAACTGGGAGATCGAGCATCGGGATACGCTGGAGGAGATGCGCGCGTCGCTGCGCCAGACCGGCGGCCTCATCATCCCCCACCACATCGGCTACGTGCAGGGCAGCCGGGGCATCAACTGGGACGCGTTCGACGAGGGGCTGTCGCCGTTCTGCGAGATCATGTCCATGCACGGGTGCTCCGAGAGCGACAGCGCGCCGTATCCCATGCTCCACAGCATGGGCCCGCGGGACTTCCGCAGCACCGCGGAGTTCGGCTTCATGCAGGGACACAAGTTCGGCCTCGTGGCCGGGACCGACCACCACTCCGGCTTCCCCGGCAGCTTCGGCGACGGCTGCCAAGCCGTGTGGGCGGAGGACCTGACGCGTGAGTCGCTGTGGGAAGCGTTCAAGGCGCGACGCGTGTACGCACTCACCGGCGACCACATCGGCCTCGCGTTCAGCGTCAACGGCCAGCCCATGGGCTCCGTCGTCGAGAATGCGCCAGAGCCGACCATCGAGTTTGCTGCGAGCGGCTGCGACTGGATCGACTACGTGGAGCTGCTCAAGAACGGCAACCGCGTCGCGCTGTTCGAGCCGGAGCCGGACTGGGACGCGGTCGCGGAGGCGCCGGTGCTACAGGCGAAGATTCGCATCGAGTGGGGCTGGGGCTCGAAGGACAAGACGCTGCGGTGGGAAGGCCACGCGAAGGTGCTCGACGGCCAGATCATGCACGTGCAGCCCTGCTTCCGCGGCGACCCGATTTTGTCGCCGGACGATTTCCAGGACGATCCGGAAGGCGTGCCCCATGAGGTGCTGGAGCAGAGCGACTCGGAGGTGCGCTGGCGCTCCCAGACTCGCGGCAACCCCACCGTGCGCCACGCGAACACGCAGGCGCTCGTGCTGTCCGTCGTCATGCCCCGGGACGGCAAGATCGCACTCGACGTGAACGGCAAGAAGATCGAGCACACGCTCGAGGAACTGATCGAGGGCGCTCGCGTGACGATGATGCGGGGCGTCATCACCGAGGCCGTGCGCATTGGCGCCGCGCCGAACTACGGCAGCGTCGTGGCCGCGGGGTACGAGGACGGCGAAGACCCGGAGCAGGAAGTGGAGTACTACCAAGTCCGCGTGCGTCAGCACAACGACCAGTGGGCGTGGTCGACCCCCATCTGGGTGCAGCGCGGCTAGGCGCCCCGATGCGACGGACGTGGCCGGCCGTTGCGAGTGCTTTCGGCAGATGTGGCAGGCTTCGGCTACTTCAGCTCCCGAATCTTGATCCGTACAAACCGAAAACCCACAACCGATAACCCACCGGAACCGTGTTGACATCGACGCGACTGTACGCATACAATACCCACCTATTGGAACTTGGGCCGCCAAGACCACAAGATATGCCACATCCCACGAGGAACTGACCACGGCTGCCCCGGGGAGCGCGTGAGATCGGCGCTGCGCCGCGGCTCGCGTCTCCTGTGCCCGTCGTGGTTGGCTTGTCCCGTGCGCCAAGCCGGCGACGACGTGAAGAGGAGCTTCGGCATGCGACGGATTGCGCTCATCAACCAGAAGGGCGGCGTGGGCAAGACCACGTCCACTGCAAACCTGGGCGCGTGCTTGCAGGCCATGGGCCGGCGCGTGCTCATGCTCGACATCGACCCGCAGGGCAACCTCACGATCCACTTCGGCGTCAATCCTTTCGAACTCGAAGCGAGCATCTACGACGTGCTGCTGGGCGACTGCACGCTCGAAGAGGTGGTCGTCAAGACCGGGCCCGACGGCCCGGACCTCGCGCCGGCCAACATCGACCTCGCGGGAGCGGAGATCGAACTCGTGGGCATGATCGGCCGGGAGATCATCCTCAAGGAGAAGCTCGAACACATCGACAGCCAGTACGACTACCTCCTGATCGATTGCCCGCCGTCGCTTGGCCTGCTCACGCTCAACGCGCTGACCACGGTTAACGAGATCTTCATCCCGCTCCAAGTCGAATTCTTCGCCCTCCAAGGCATGAGCCAGTTGCTCAAGACGCTGGACCGCGTGAAGAAGCGCCTGAATCCGAGCCTCGACGTGAGTGGCATCATCGCGTGCATGTACGACTCGCGCACGCGGCTGAGCCATGAAGTGCTGGACAATATTCGTGGCTACTTCGATGCCAAGGTCTTCAACACGATCGTGCGCAAGAACGTGAAGCTTGCAGAATCGCCGAGCCACGGCAAGGCGATCATCCAATACGACCGCCGCGCAACCGGCGCCGCGGACTATCAGGCGCTCGCGCAAGAAGTCATTGCACAGGAAACCGCAGCGCCCTCAGGCGCCGTCCACGAAAGGCAGACCCATGGCCAAGAAAGCACTCGGCAAGGATCCCCTGAGTTGGATTCGGGACACGAGGGACAACGATAAGAAGGCCGACGATCAGGCCGAAGCCGACGACTCGCGCCTGCCCTTTGCCGACGCCGCGAGCGAGGAGCAGTGGTGGCGAACGGATACCGAGTCGGCCGACGCCCCGCCTGCCGACCACCCACACCGGCTCCAGCCCCAAGACGCCGCGAGCGCTGACGCACCAGAACCGGCGACGGAGGAGGAGCCAGCCGAACCCGAGGCGCCTGAAGACGAGGCGCCTGAAGACGAGGCGCCTGAAGACGAGGCGCCTGAAGACGAGGCGACGGCCGAACACGCGGAAGAGGAGCGCGAGGATGATCTGCTGGCCGACACGGATGAAGACGAGGACGAAGCCGCAAAGCCGGAGGAAGGGCTGGCGAGCGAGCCCGTTGCGCAAGCAGACGTTTTGGGGCTCCCGTCAGACGAGAAACTCGAGTCCGCGGCCGAGGAGCCGGCGTCCGATGAGGAGGAGTTGCCCGAACCTGATGAGATCGGGATCGACGTGCTAGCTCCTGCCCAGGCAGAAGCGCCGGCCGAGCCGGCAGAGATGCCGCCTGAGGAGTCCGCGCCAGAAGCCGCACCACCTGAGGGCGAAGTGGCTGATGAGGAAGATGCTGGCGAGGCGGGCGAGGGCGAGGGCGAGTCCGAAGTGCAAGCAAGCACTGAGCCGTCTCCAACTCAAGACGAAGCGGCCGAAGATGAGGAGGCCACTGAAGATCCAAGCGCCCCCGCCGAGGACACGCCACCTGCCGATGAG
>JAJRTI010000244.1 GCA_024278415.1 Planctomycetota bacterium
AGGCTGTTGAATGTGTTGCCGCTGCCGCCGAACTGAAGCAGGTAGCCGCTGAGGCGGCCGTTGGCGTTGGCATGGATGAAGGGGCTGAGGTCGCACGGGCGCTTGGCGTTGGTCATCGCAGTGAACTCGATGCGCTGGGGGCCGGGCACGCTGCGGGTGAGAAGGATTTGGTTGTCCACGCCCTTCTCGGTCACGAGCTTGCCGTCGGCGATGCGCCAGTTGCCGACGAGCACCTGCCAGTCCTTGCCCAGGCTCTTGCGCTCGAAGTCGTCGCTGAACACGAGTTTCCAGCCTTTGACGCGTTTGCTGGCGGCGAGCGCGTCGATCCTGTCGATGCCGGCTCGTGCCTGCGCCTTGTCAGCCGCTGAGGCGTCAGGCGTCTGGAGGATTTGCTCGTACGCCATCTTGGCGCCCGAGAGTTCGTGTTCGGCTTGGAAGCAACGGGCCTTCAGTGCGAGGATGCTCGATTTCTGCCGGCCGGTCTTCGCGAGTTCGAGTGCAAACTTGGCGTGTTCGAGCGCCATACGGTAGCGCTTGGCGTCTTGGGCTTGGGTCGCCGCGGCGAGTGCCTCGCCGAAGGTCTTGTGGTAGATGTCGAGTAGCGCGGGCTTGTCGATGCCGTACGCGTTGTCGCGGAGCGTGACTCGGGTGTCGCCCCCGGTGGGCCAGGGGAGGATGAGCGACTTGCTCGGCCGCGTCTGGCCGAACCAGTTGTGGTGAATCTCAGCCTTCTCACGCGGCACGCCGCGGATGGCGATGGGCCTGACCGTGGGGCTGAAGAAGGTGTTGTGGTGGATCTTGAGCCAATCGCCGGCAATGGTCGTGCCGTCTCGCCGGTCTCTGCCGCCGTGCATGTCGAAGTTGTGGCTGACGGACTGGCCCAGCTCGACGTCGTTGCGGGCCTCGTACGCGTTGCCCGGCTTGCCGGTGCCGGCGATGGAGTGGCGGTTGTAGTTGAAGATGTTGTATTCGATGAGCGAGACGGACTCGTCGCCGTAGCCGTGGCAGACGCCGTACCCCAAGCCGTTCATCTGGTTGTGGTGAATGTAGCAGTGATGAACGTGATGATCCTTGCCCTTGTTCAGGCGGATACCCGCGTGGCTCCAGCCCGACACTTCGCAGTTATCCACTTCGAGTCCATCGTGGAGTGCGATGATGCCTTCTGACACCGGGAACGCGTAGTAGTATTTGTGCTGCTGCTTGCGGTCGCCGCGGGAGGGCTTGAACGAGCGGCGATGGTGGTCGAGCCGCGGCTTGGGGTCAGGGCCGCGCAGCCGCAGGCCGGTGAGGCGCACGTTGGGGCCGAGGGTCTCCATGAGCGGCCGCGTGGCGAACGCGTCGCTGTAGATGATCGCTCCCGGCGAGCCGTTGTGGCCGCGGTTGCTGGCAAGCGTCACGCCGCCGGGGATTTTCAGGCGGAGTTTCTCAGCGAACACCAACGTGGTGCAGTCGATGTCCGCGTCCCCTTCGATGTAGACCACTTGGCCGGCCGTGGCCTTGCTCAGCGCCACGATGAGCTGGTCCACGTTTCGCACGCGGAAGTCGCCGTCGGTCACGATGCGTTTGTAGCCTGGCCCGCCGCCGATGGGGCCGAGTGGGCCGGCCTTGGCGCCGTAGACTTGGCCATCGATCTCGACGTACGTCTTGCCGAGTTTCGGGAATCCGCTTTCCTCAGCGGCAAGGACCGAAGCGATGCAGAGCCCAAGCGCTATTCTGCTGGCGATAGTCATGGCGTCATTCCTCCCGTTCGTTCACAAGGGGAGTACAGCCTACACGCCGCCGCGGTGGCCTGCAACTGCGTGGTCCGTATGCACGGCTCGATCTGATTGCTCGAATGTGAGGCCATGTGATAAGGTGGCGGCCCCACGGCCACCTTGCCGCAAGCTTCGTCGGCACAATCAAACACCAGCGAGGACAAAGCCCTGGCGATGGTTTCCAATGTGCGAAGCGTCGCTAAACGTCGCAGGGTAGCGCACGCGATCTCAAGTAGGACGATCAACCATGAAAGGACTTGGAGTAGGCGACCCAGCGCCCGACATCACGTTGCAATCCCACACGGGAGAGGCGATCTTGCTCGCCGACTTCGTCGGCAAGCGCGTCGTCGTGCTCTTCTTCTATCCCAAGGACGGCTCGCCAGTGTGCACCAAGGAAGTCTGCGCGTTCCGAGACGCGTACCAGGCCTTTGTCGACGCCGGCGCGGAGGTCCTTGGCGTGAGTTCCGACGCCGCAGACGCGCATCGTGCGTTCGCCAAACAACATGGGCTTCCGTTCAAACTTCTCGTAGATAAGGACGGCGAACTCCGAAAGGCCTTTGGAGTTCCCAAAGCCCTAGGCCTGCTTCCCGGCAGGGTCACCTATGTCATCGACACCGACGGGGTGATCCGGCACACGTTCAAGTCGCACCTCCATGCCGAACGTCATGTGTCGGAAGCACTGGCCGTAGTCAGGCGCCTGGCCGCAGCCCAGCAGTAGCCGCAGACGCAACCATGCGGCTACCAGAACGAACACCCACCCATGACATCCCCGCACCTCCAAGCCCGCGGTCTGCTGTACTGCCTGGCCGGAGGCCGTCTGATCATCCGCCGCGGCGACCAAACGCTGGCCGCGCTCTGCATCGCGCCGCGCATCGACGGCGAACAGACGAGGATCGATGCGTGGGAGAAACAGGCGGAGGATCACTTCGTCGCCTCGCTCGGCCGCGGCGACACCGCGCATTTCGCGTTGCGACTGGCGCGTCCCTGCTTCTGGCTTGAGACGGCCAGGCCGTTCATCCGGCAGTTGACGTACTTCTCCGACGGCGAGATCGCGGGCGACCGGTGGCACAGCTTCGTTCCCGACGAATGGGACCGCACGTGGGAACGGGTGCGCGACGTGGCGGTCGCGGCGAGCAGCAACTACGTGTCGTCGAATCCCGACGGCGGCGACGGCGCGGGCATGACCGACCCCGGCGACCTTCCGCTCACGTGGGTTTTCAACGTGCCCGCGCACCTGTGCGCCTGGGAGGTCGGCGGCGAGTGGCTCGGGCTTTCGCTGCCGCACCCGCACGCGCTGGGCGTCGTGCGATATCGCATGGAGCGCGAGCGGTTCAGCCTCGCGTTCGACGCGGTGCAGGCGTCGTGCCCGGAGAGCGGCTGCCCGCGGGTCTACTTCGAGGCCGGACTCGCGGAGCCGTACGAACTGTGCGACCGGCACTACGCGCTGAGCGAGGAACTCGGACTGACGAAAAGGCGCGTAACGAAGAACCACCCCGACTGGTGGGCGCACCCGTACTACAAGAGCTACGACGACATGCTGCGCGTCGAGAAAGCCGAGGGCGGCTACCGCGGCCACTTCAAGATGGTCGATGGCAAACCGCGGGCCGCGGTCACCACCGAACGCATCAAAGCCTGGCATGCGACAGTCGAGGAGAAAACCGGCCTGAGGGGCCAAATCAACGTCTTCTTCGACCAAGTGTATTTCTACCACTACGGCGGCTACGACAAGGTCATCGAAGACTTGGGCGGCGTCGAAGGGCTCCGCGCGACCATCGACGAGTGGCGCGCCCGCGGGGTGCGCACGGGTTTGTATCTGCACCTCTACACGATCAGCAAGGACTCCGAATTCTACAAGCAACACCCCGACGCGTGCGTCGCGCCCAAGCAGCCCGGGATCGAGTATCGGCACGGCGTGCCGGTGGGCGACTCGGAGGTGACGTTTCTGGACTGGACCCACCCGGCCGCGCGCGAGTTCATGCTCGGCGTGGTCGAGTTCCTGCTGTCGGACGCGCCGAGGTGCTTGAACGCGGACTGGCTCGGCATCAACAACAACATCGGCCCCGACCCGCGCTGCTACGACTTTCACGATCCCGACTGGGGCGTGGGCGACCTCATGCAGATGAAAGTGCTGCGCCTCGTGTACGAGAAAGCGAAGTCGGTCAAGCCCGACTGCATGGTGCGTCGGCAGAGCACGATGGCGCCGTTCATGGAACCGTATTGCGACGAGGCGCAGCTCTGCGAAGAGTGGAACGGCAGCACGCTCGCGTGGTGGCGCCGCGCGCGGATAGCGACGCGCCTGATCAAACACAACATCATCGGGTTCGACCCGTGGTTCGTGACGCTCACCAAGGGCTACGAATACTACCTGGGCCTCGCCGCGGTCATGGTCCCTGCCACCGAGGCCACGACGCACGCGATTCATCCCTACATGACGTACCGTCCGCTTCAGGAGAAGGACTTCCGCTGACGCAAAGCGGGCATGCACGCGTACATGAACGCGCACCAATGGATCAGCGACGAGAGGCGCGTGGAGTTGACGCCCGAAGGGCATTTCGCCGCGGCGTGGCGCCAGCGCGCCGAAGGCCCGCTGGCCGGCTTTTACGCCGCGCTCGCAATCTCGCCGCGCAGCCTCGTGACTTATAGCGAGACCCAAGCGCTCATCGCCGCGTCCGAAAGCCGCATGGCCGACATCCCTCTTCCGCCTGGAGCGCGCTTGGACGCGGTCGAGCGCCTGACGCACGATGGCCGCGCGGAGCCGCACCCATACGACCCGGCTGGCCCGCACACCATTCGCTTGCACATCGAGGACGCAGCCGGGGGCACGTTCCTCCTGCGCATTCGCTACGCCCTGCCGCGTGGATAGGCGCAAGGAAGGGGTGCAGGTCTGAACGTACGTAGTAAACTGGGCGTTCATTCCCGTGGTACGCCGGCGCAGAATGCACATGCGCCGAAGGCGCATCACAACATAGCCCAGTGCAAGCTCGTTCGGTCGCGTCAGCGGGCGAACGAGCGCC
>JAJRTI010000245.1 GCA_024278415.1 Planctomycetota bacterium
CGCAACCCTGGGCTAGAAGACAGAAGCCCGTTGGGCTTCGGGATTGCGCTTCCGTTGGTTGAAGCGTAATCCCGCAAAGGGCGTGATGTCCAAAGCCCGGCGATTGTGGCACTTGGCTGAAATGTTACCAGCGCTGGGAACGTGGATCGCCGAGTAGTCTGTAGTCCCGTAGGGACGGCTGAATGCTGAGAACGACCGCAGATTGGCGATTCGCCGATGTTCGGCCGTCCCTACGGGACTAGCCATCTGCCGTACACGGCGCCACTCCCAGCGCTGAAGCGCTGGGCCATTCTCGGTCGTCCCTACGGGACGCCGGGCTTAAGTTCGCACCATTGGAGCCGAGGCCCCCTCCTTCCTCCCCATTCGTTGTCTATCTGAATTCGTTGGAAGCACCCCGTACGACTCACTAGTATCTAGTATCTGGACAAAACTCATGGCAGATGACAAATGCACCGCGTGTGACACAGACAGTTGCGCGGCCCAAGAGCAGCAAGGAGACGAGAGCCTGGAGCAATTCCTCGAACGCCAGGAACTCACGAAGACCCTGTGCCAGATCAAGCACAAGATCCTTGTGCTGAGCGGCAAAGGCGGTGTGGGCAAGAGCACCGTCGCCGCGAACATGGCCGTCGCGCTCGCGCTTGATGGCAAGCGCGTGGGCTTGCTCGACATCGACATCCACGGCCCTAGTATCCCTAAGCTACTCAAGCTGGAAGGCCGAACGCTCGACACTGAAGGAGGCAAGCTCGTCCCCACCGGCTACGGCGACAACCTCAAGGTGGTCTCCATCGGTTTCATGCTCCCCAACGATGATGATCCCGTGATCTGGCGAGGGCCGCTCAAGATGGGCGTCATCAAGCAGTTCGTTAAGGACGTGCTATGGGGCGAACTCGACTACCTCGTGGTGGACTCGCCTCCGGGCACGGGCGATGAGCCGCTGAGCATCTGCCAGTTGATCCCCGACGCGGATGGCGCGGTCGTGGTCACCACGCCGCAAGACGTCGCGGTGGTGGACGTGCGCAAGTGCGTCAGCTTTTGCCGCAAGCTCAACATGCGTGTGTTGGGCGTCGTGGAGAACATGAGCGGGCTCGTGTGTCCCCACTGCCAAGAGCGCATCGACGTGTTCAAGACCGGCGGCGGCCAGCGCATGGCGCAAGAGATGGAAGTGCCGTTTCTGGGCGGCATTCCTCTCGATCCCATGTTGGTGCAGGCGTCCGACGACGGCACTCCGTTCACACACAGATACGGGCATTCAGAGACCGCGAAAGACATGCTACGCGTCGTCCGCAAGGTCCAATCATCCATCGACCAGTCGCCGGCGCCGCCGGCGCTAAGGTCATCGTCCAAGGAGAACGACACCATGAAGATCGCCATCCCCACGGCTGAAGGAAAGCTCTGCATGCACTTTGGCCACTGTGACACGTTTGCCTTCCTTGAAGTGGACACCGACGCGAAGAAGATTCTGTCGAAGGAGATGCTTCAACCTCCGCCGCACGAGCCAGGCGTCTTGCCGCGCTGGCTCAACGAGCAAGGCGCGAACCTCGTCGTCGCCGGCGGTATGGGCGCGCGGGCTCAAGGTTTCTTCCAAGAGTTCGGCATCGATGTCATGGTGGGCGCACCCAGCGACGAGCCGGAGAACGTCGTGAGCGCGCTGCTCGATGGCACGCTTCAACTGGGCAAGAACATCTGCGACCACTAGAGCATGGCAGACCACGAATTCACCTTCCAGGCGATTGGCGTCATCCACAGCCCCCACACCGACCCGGCCAAAGCCCCTGTTCAGCCGGTCTTCGCAACCGGCATACGCGGCACGGTGGCGGTCGATCCGGAATACGCGGACGGGCTGCGGGATCTCGATGGCTTCTCGCACATCTATCTGCTGTACGCGTTCCATCGCGCACAGCAGACCAAGCTCCTCGTGTCGCCGTCCCTCGAAGATGAGACCCACGGCGTCTTCGCCACGCGTGCGCCTTGCCGACCCAACAAGATCGGCTTCAGCGTCGTTCGGCTGGTCTCCATCGATGGCTGCACCCTGACCGTTGAGGACGTCGATGTCCTCGATGGAACTCCCTTGCTCGACATCAAGCCGTACGTGTCACGTTTCGATGCGCGGGACTCCGTGCGCTCAGGGTGGCAGGACGGCGTCAGCGACGACGTGGCCGCGGTGCGCGGGCGGCGAGGCTTTCAGGGCGACGCTCTGGCCGAAGGCGGCGAGTAGCGCCGCGCGCGTGCGATTCGGCGAGGCCGTGTGATGATCTACAGCGACGAAGTGATGGACCATTTCATGAGCCCCCGCAACGTTGGTGAGATCCCCGACGCGGATGGGGTCGGCACGATCGGCGACCCCCAGTGCGGGGACCACCTGGCCGTCTGGATCAAGGTCGAGGGCAATGTCATTGTCGACGCCAAATTCAAGTGCCAGGGCTGCCCCGCCGCGATCGCAGCCGCTAGCATGATGACCGAGATGGCGATTGGCAAGGACCTCGATGAGGCCATGGAGATCACCGACGAGCAAATCGCCGACGCGCTAGGCGGGATGCCCGAGCCGAAGATGCACTGCTCGGTCCTCGGCGCCGACGCATTGAGCGACGCGATCACCGACCACGTGCTTCGCTCTATTGGCGTCGTTCCCGCGCCTGCGCTTCGCCTGTAGTGCGCACGTCAGTGCGCCTCCGCTCCGTCGCGCCAAGCCAGAGGCTCACTGACGTGAGCACTACAGGCGGCGCGCATGTGCGGGAACTCTTGACAAAGCACGCCCTTGATTCTGTCAGCGCATTCCGTAAACTGACAAACGATGCACTTTTGCGGAGCACGACGACGCGCCTTGCGTCGGCCAGCGCAGGTTCGACTTGAACGCGCAGCCATGCCCATGCAACCCCAACGTCGAAGAGCGCCAAGCGCGGCAATGACCGCGCTTGGCTTGGTGCTCGTTCTTCAAGCGGCCATCGGGCCGCATCTTCTGCACGCGTTCTTCGGCTGCGCGGCGTTGGAGGCCTACGAGTGGGCACAGGGGGGACTTCCAGGCTGTCGTCTGCGTTCTTCCGATGCGCGCCAGCACGCCCGCCACACTCGCGCGGTCTGCTTGGCGTGCCTGTTTATCCAGTTCGCCAAGGGCATTGCCGCCCCGGTTTGCTACCTCGCCCACCTCGACTTCCCCGCGCGTGCCTTGCGCCGAGAAGTCGCTTGCGTCCATCCGCCCAGTCTGCTGCGATTCCCCATTGGGCCGCGGGCGCCCCCTCCCACCTCCCTTCCTTCCCTCGACAGTTGACGGCCGGGCCCATCGCCTTCGGGGCATGAGTTCGTTTCAAGTGGGCGCTCCCTTGTGGCATCGAGCCCGCCGGCCGGCTGTCGCTCTGCCTCGGCCTCCTGATCCGCGCAAACTCCGCGCGGGCTCCGCG
This sequence comes from Planctomycetota bacterium, assembly GCA_024278415.1. The sequence continues at coordinate 3,396 of JAJRTI010000245.1, forward strand.
GCCTGCTGCAAGCGCACGTGAGGCCCGCGCCGGGAAAGGAGCGGATCCCGAAGCTTCGGGACCGTCCGGCGGAACGCGAAGGCGTTCCGCGCCGAATCCCTTCGCGCCACGCGGCGATGTGACCGCGTAAGACCGTAGCGTGGGGTTTCGGACCGGTCATTCTCCCCCCCATCCCCAAGAATGTACTGTGAAGGGAGTTGGTTACGATGATCCAGATGATTGGCGCCAAGCTGAGACTCACGGCTTGGATGATGGTATTGGCCCTTGGCTGCTGCTCTGCGAATCTCATCGCAGGCGAAGCGCCGTCACGGCCGGCGACGCTTGCGGACCTGCAGAAGATCCAGGAGCAACTCAAGGCTCTCGCGTCCCAAGTGCAGAGCCTGCGCCAAGAGAACACACAACTGAAGCAGTAACTAGGCAAACTGAAGGCGTCGAAGCCGAAGGCCCCGGCCGAGACTTCCGACGAGATTGATCTCGCCAAACTCCGGCAAGCCGCGGAGACCGAAGCGGCCGCGGAAGCCGCGCCCGAGACAAGCCTGAAGGAGACCGTCTTCAAAGCAAAGGGGCTTGGCCTCCAGGCGCTGAACCCGGAGATCAGCATCACCGGCGACATGTTCGCCATGGCGCGAGATGACCATGGCAAGCCCGGCCGCAGCCAATCGGATTTTGGCATCCGAGGGCTCGACGCCCACATTCAGGCCTACGTCGATCCGTACACGCGCTTCAAGTCCGCCATCGAATTCCACGAAGGCGGGGAAACGGAAATCGGCGAGGCCTACTTCACGCGGTTCGGTGTGCTGCCCGGCCTCAACGTTACCTTCGGCAAGTTCCGGCAGCAATTCGGTGTGGTCAATCGCTGGCATAAGCACGCACTCGACCAATACGACTTCCCCCTCGCGTTGCGCGAGATCTTCGGCGACGATGGCCTCAACCAGACCGGCCTGTCGCTCGAATGGACCATGCCTTCGTGGGGCCATCACCAGCAGGAACTCACGGTTCAGATCACGGATGGCGACAACGACCGAGTGTTCGGCCAGAATGCGCTCCACATCCCCGTGGGGTTAGTGCACTACAAGAACTACTGGGACGTCAATAGGGACACGTACGCGGAAGTGGGCCTCACCGCGCTTGCCGGACAGAACGACGAGTGGAACACCCAGGTGGCCGGGCAAAACGTGGTCGTGCACAATCGCCATTGGGCGACCGTGCTTGGCGCCGACTTCAGCGTGCTCTGGGAGCCCACCGACCGCATGCGCTACCGCAACGTCGAGTGGCGCACGGAAGGCTATCTGCTGAACAAGGGCATTGAAGCTCCGGACGGCAGCGGCTCCGATACGCTCAACGCCTGGGGAGCCTACTCCTACATCCAGACCAAGCTCTCGCGGACCTGGCTCGTGGGGCTGCGCGGCGACTACTACGAGCCCGACACGCAGAGCTATGCCGACATGCCTGGCCTGTCTCTGGCCCCTCTGGCCGTCACCGACAGCAACGCCTGCCGATGGGGTCTCAGCCCTTACGTGACGTGGCAACCCACGCCGTTCCTCAAGTGCCGGCTCGAATACGACCACGTCGACGGCAAGGGCATGGACGATCCAGACGATGTCCTGAGGCTTCAGTTTGTGTTCGCGGTGGGTCCGCACAAGCACGAACGCTACTAGCACACACAAAGGAGATACCCATGAAAGCAATCAAGCTCACGATAACGGCCGTGGTGGTTGCGGCTCTCGCATCCTCCACGCCTGCCCTGGCGGCACAACTTCGAGTGGTGACGACCCTGCCCGACTACGCCGTGTTCGCGCGCGCGATCGGCGGCGATCGCGTGCGAGTGAGCCACATCGTCCACGGCGACCAAGACGCACACTTCATCCGGCCCAAGCCGTCGTTTGTGGATATGGTGCGCAACGCGGACGTATTGGTCGCCACCGGACTCGACCTCGAGTTGTGGCTGCCCACCGTGGTGAACAAGTCCGGCAGCACCTGCGTGCGCAGCGGCCAGGTCGGATACGTGGCCGCGTCGCAAGGAGTGCGGCTCCTTGAGAAGCCCAAGATGCTGTCTCGCATCGAGGGCGGAGTCCACATTTACGGCAACCCGCACATAACGTGCAGCCCGATCAACATGAGGGTCGCTGCACGCAATATCGCGATCGGCCTCATCAAGAACGATCCGGCTGGACGGGCGACGTATGAAAAGAACCTGAAGGCCTTGCTCGATCAGATTGACCGGCGACTGTTCGGCGACGAACTCGTGAAGCTGCTCGGTGGCAGGACGTTGTGCCAACTCGCTGAGAAGGGCCGGTTGATCTCCTTCTTGGAACAGCACAAGTTCCGCGGCAAGCCGCTCATCGACTCTCTCGGCGGCTGGCTCAAGCAGATGATGCCCCTTCGGGGCGCCCGCATTGTGACCTACCACAAGAACTGGGTCTACTTCCTTGAGCTGTTTGGAATCGAGGAGGCGGGCACTATCGAGCCCAAGCCTGGCATCCCGCCCTCTCCCAAACACGTGCGGGATCTCACTGAACTGATGCGGAAGGAAAACGTGCGCATCATTCTGGCCGCGAACTACTTCGACGAGAACAAGGTTCGGACTGTCGCGAGCAGTGTCGGCGCGCAGGCGGTGATTGTGCCCCTGTATGTGGGCGGCGCTCCCGGCGCGGACGACTACTTCCAGCTCGTGGATCTCTGGGTCCGAGGGCTGCTGAAAGCCGCCAAGGGCGCAGGAATGGTGAAGGGATAGTTCGCCCTCCCGGACAAAGTGATGGCTGGCTCGCAGTAGCCCAATTCATTGGGCGCCTCCGAGATTGTTGAGGTCGCCCATCTGCACCTTGCCAGGAGATCCCCGCCAAAGCAGCCGGTGGCTCCGCCAGCATTCGATGGCGCTTCTGAATCATGGTTCCCCGCTGGCGCAAGGCCAGCGGCGCCGATGTTGGTTTGTGTGATCGCCGCCTTAGTCGGCAATCACCGCTACACGGGGACGAGCCCCAATGGCGCTGACTTAAGCCCAGCGTCCCGTAGGGACGGCCGAAAATAGCCCAGCGCTTCAGCGCTGGGAGTGGTGCCGTGTACGGCGAATGGCGAGTCCCGTAGGGACGGCTGAACATCGGCGAATCGCCAATCTGCGGTCGTTCACGGCATTCAGCCGTCCCTACGGGACTACAGACCACTCGGCAATCCGCGTTCCCAGCACTGAAGTGCTGGGCTAGTCTCAATTGTCCCTGCGGGACAACAAAATCGCTTAAGTCAGCGCCATTGGGGACAAGCCCCGTGCTGGCGTTCCGTCCCCGCTGGGTTTACCCCAGCGGGAGGATGATTGCCGACTACGGCGGCGCGTCGAGACGCCGACAAAAAGCGCGACCTCAACACTTTCTGACGTTCCCAATTCATTGGGCCTCTCTTCCCAGCAAGGTGGACGGGCGATGAATCGCCTTACTGCGAGCCAGCCGCTGTTGGCTTGCCGCAACATGACCGAGGAACAACCATGTCTGAAGCCCTGAGTTTCTTTACCGTCCAGCTCTCGCTCATCGCGGTTGTGTTGGTGCTCCATACGTACCTGGGCCTCCACGTGATTCGGCGAGGCATCGTGTTCTCCGACTTGGTGCTCGACCAACTCGCCGCGTTCGGCGCACTGGTTGGCATCGGGCTCGGCATCGAGTACGGCACGCCGGTCTCGTACGTCGTCTCTCTCGCCGCGGTGCTCGTGGGCTCGTTCTTGCTTGCGGTGATTAAGCCCAAGAACCCGCTGATCCCCCAAGAGGGCATCATCGGCATCATGTACGCGCTAGCGCTGGTCGCCTCTCTTCTGCTTGCGGACAAACTCCGCGGCGGCGGGCCGTACGTAGAGAAGACGCTCTCAGGGTGCATGCTTTGGGTCACGTGGCCGCTGGTTTCTGTGACCATCGCCGTGTACTTGGTGCTGCTGGTGTTCCACTACAAGTTTCGGCGCCGCTTTATCGCCTTGACGGAGCGCAATGAAGAAGTCCACCGCGAGAACCTTTGGGACTTCTTCTTCTTTACGTCATTGGCGATCATCACCGTGCTGGTCGTCCCGATCGCGGGCGTACTGCTCGCGTACGGGTTTCTCATGATCCCCGCGGCCATCGCCGCGATGTTCACCCGAGGCTGGGCGAGCGGCCTGGTGTTGGGCTGGAGTGCGGGCTTCCTGGCGTGCGTGCTTGGCGTGTCATGCTCGTACCGCTTCGGCTTGCCTTATGGCCCTAGCCTGATCCTTGCGCTGGGCCTGTTTTTCCTCGTCGCGCTCGCGATTCGCGCAGTAAGGCCACAAGGAGCATGAGCGCGAGCCCGCGTTCGTAGCACGCACGTCAGTGCGTTCCGATCTGGACCTCCCACGTCGCCGGGAGGAGACGCTCTTACGAGCGTGCCACAAGCGCCCTCAATCTCTACACGGATTTGCAGAATGCTGGACCTCGTGTCGCGTCTCGCAAGTTCGTTTACCCAATCCGGCGCACAGGTTGGGCAAGGCCTGCCAATTCTGTCTGCCGCGACTCTCGGTGGATGTATCCCTTGCCCGGGGTCCGGCGCCTCATGTCGCTACGCCGTAGGCGTTATACCCCAAAGCCCAGGGTTAAGCGTAGCGCAACCCTGGGAAACCCTGAGACACG
>JAJRTI010000246.1 GCA_024278415.1 Planctomycetota bacterium
AACTCGCTGTTTCAGGGAAAGGCGGAGTCGGGAAAACGACGCTGACCGCCGTCATGGCCAAGCTGTTCGCTGACCAAGGCCAGCGCGTGATCGCGATCGACGCGGACCCGGCGACAAATCTGGCCTCGGCCTTGGGCATTCGGGATCTCGGCGGCCTGACGCCGCTCGCGCAGATGAAGGAACTCATCGAAGAGCGCACGGGCGTCAAGAGCCAGAGCTATGGCGCTTTCTTCAAGATGAACCCGCGCGTGACCGACCTGCCGGACACGCTCTCAGTCGAAAAGGACGGCATTCGGCTCATGGTCCTCGGCGGCGTGTTCAAGGGCGGCGCCGGATGCGCTTGCCCGGAGAACGTGTTGCTGAAGACGCTTCTCGGCCACCTGATGCTCCAGCGTGAGGAAGTGGTCATCGCGGACATGGCCGCCGGCATCGAGCACCTAGGCCGGGCCACCGTGCAAGGCATCGATGCCATGCTGATTGTGGTCGAACCCGGGCGGCGCAGAGTGGAGACCGCGCGGCAAGTCGTGCGGCTCGCGCGTGACATCGGCCTGGCCCGCCTGTTCATCGTCGGCAACAAGATGCAGTCCGACGCGCATAAGCAGTTTGTCCGCGACGCATTCCCCGATGTGCCCGTACTCGGTTTCGTTTCGCACGACGACCGCATTCTCCAGGCCGACTTCGAGAGCAAGGCGGCGTACGAGTACAACGAGAAGCTGCTGGCCGAGTGCCAGGGCATCCTGCGGGAGCTTCAGGCGCGCGTGTCTCAACCGGATTGAGTCCCCCCCCTTCCCTCTGCCTTTCCGACCGCCAGGCCTGGCGGCCGGAAAGGCAGAGGGAAGGGGTTGGGGCATAGCACCCAGCCGACCCAGGGTAGCGAGCTTCGCTCGCAACCCTGGGCTGGAGGACGGAATCCCGTTGGGATTCCCGCTCCCGGCGCCTGGCCGCGGCCGTCCTTGAAATGTGGGTAAAGAACAGGCCTCCACTCCCCAGCGGAATCTCACCCCCTAAGACCGACAGAAGGAGTTTGACATGGATGTATCCTGCGGCGGCGCGACCGCCTGCACGCTTGAATTGAAAAGCCTGATGGAAGACCAGGGCATCGGCACCGCGTACGACCGTGTGAAGGCCCAGAGCCCCGCATGCAAGTTCGGCAAGACAGGCGTGTGCTGCCGACATTGCCACATGGGCCCATGCCGAATCACGCCGAAATCGCCGGTGGGCGTGTGCGGCGCAGACGTGAACACCATTGCCGCGCGTGGCTTTGTGCGCACCGTGGCGGGCGGCGCGTCCGCGCACTCCGACCACGGCCGGGCGGTGGCGGAGCTGCTCGTGGCCGCGGCCAAGGGCGAGGCGCCGGGGTATGGGATCAAGGACGAGAGAAAGCTCGAACAAGCGGCCCAATGGTTCGACATCGAAACGGACGGCAAGTCCAAAGAGGAGCTGGGACTGGAGGTGGGCATGGCCGCGTTGGCCGAGTTCGGCAAGCCGGTGGGCACGCAGGCGTTTCTGAAACGAGCGCCCGAAAAGCGCCAGAAGGTCTGGCGCGACTTGGGCGTCGAGCCGAGATCCATCGACCGGGAAATCACGGAAGCCATGCACCGCACCACCATGGGCGCGGACCAAGAGTACAAGAACCTCATCAAGCAGGCGCTGCGCTGCTCGCTGGGAGACGGCTGGGGCGGGTCCATGATCGCCACCGAACTTCAGGACATTCTGTTCGGCACGCCCATGCCGGTGAAGGGCAAGTTGAACCTGGGCGTGCTCAAAGCCGACGAGATCAACCTAATCGTCCACGGCCACGAGCCGGAACTCTCGGAGATGATCGCGGTCGCGTGCCAAGAGGAAGAGCTTTTGAACAAGGCCAAAGCCGTGGGCGCCGCGGGCATCAATCTGGCTGGCATCTGCTGCACGGCCAACGAGTTGCTCATCCGCCACGGCATCCCCATCGCCGGCAACATGGTCATGCAAGAGTTCGCGGTTGCGACGGGCGCGGTCGAAGCCATCGTGGTCGACATTCAGTGCATCATGCAGGGCGAGGCGGAGATGAGCGGCAAGTTCCACACGCAACTGATCACGACCTCCCAGCGGGCGCAAATCGCAGGGGCGCAGCACATCGAGTTCCACCACGACAAGGGCTACGAGACGGCCAAGCGCATTGTCGAGTTGGCCATCGACAACTACAAGAACCGAGACCCCAAGAAGGTTCATATCCCCGATTTGACATCCGACGCCATCGCTGGCTTCAGCCATGAGGCGATCCTCCACATGCTGGGCGGCCAGTATCGCGCGTCCTACCAGCCGCTCAACGACAATATCATCAACGGTCGCATCCGCGGCATAGCCGGGGTCGTGGGTTGCGTGAACGCCCGAATCGCGCAGGAGCACGACACGTACTTCGAGATCGTGAAGGAGTTGATCGCCAACGACATCCTGGTGATTCAGACTGGGTGCGCGGCGATCCAGTGCGCGATGAACGGGTTGGCGCTGCCGGAGATGATGGAGGCCGCGGGGCCGGGCTTGCGAGAAGTCTGCGAGACCGTAGGCATGCCGCCGGTGCTGCACAGCGGCTCCTGTGTGGACAACAGCCGCATCCTCATCGCCGCGTCCGAAATCGTGAAGACGGGCGGACTCGGCGAAGACATCAGCGACGTGCCGGCCGCCGGCGCCTGCTTGGAGTGGATGCACGAGAAGGCCATCTCCATCGGCCAATACTTCGTCGCTTCCGGCGTGTACACGGTCTTCGGCATGGACTCGCCGGTGATCGGAGCGCCGGATGTGGACCGGTATCTCACGCAAGAACTCGAAGAGGCGGTCGGCGCAACATGGGCCTTCGAGCCGGACTACTCCAAGATCGCGGGCATGATGATCGACCACATCGAGCGCAAACGCGACGCGCTGGGCATCAACGTCGAGCGCGAGCGCAAGCTCTTCGACATGGAGGACCGGCGGCAGTTGAAGGTCAGCTAATCCCGCGCCTCTGGTGACAATCTCCGCTTCCCATCCAGCACAAAGGAACCATCCACTATGTCTAGGATCATTGCCAGCGCCGGCATTCGTGGCGCGCATCAACTTGTCCACCAGGCGGAAGCCAAGTTGCAGGAGGCGCTCGAATCAAAGGGCGAAGACTGGCCGGTCGAGTTTCCCAATACGGCCTACTATGTCCCCATTATCTATTCGATGGAGGGCGTGGCCGTGGAGAAGCTCAGCGACTTCAAGGCTCCCCTTCAGCGGGCCAAGGATCTGCTGCCGCCCGTGCCGGCAGAGCAAAGCTGGCGGCCGTATCTGGGGCCGCTGCTCGACGCCGGCATGGCCACGCTGTTCGCCGAAGAGATCATCGAAGCGTGCAAGTACGTCATCGGCCCCAACCCGGTCGATGGGATCTGGTTAGGCGCGGCCGACGACGTGATCCTGCGCGAGCGCGGCATCGAGTTTGTCGATGGCAGTGCGCCGGGCTTTGCCGCGATCGTCGGCGCCGCGCCCACAAACGACATCGCGGTGAAGATCGCTCGCCAGCTCCAGGAACGGAACCTCTACGTCTTCCTGGCGGGCCACACCCACGGCAAGACCTTCGCCGAACAGTTGGCGGAGGAGGGCGTGCAAATGGGATGGGAGACGCGGCTCGTGCCTTTTGGCAAAGACATCACTGCGGCCATCTATGCTTTGGGCTTCGCCTCTCGGGCCGCGCTGTCATTTGGCGGCGTGCAGGCCGGCGACTTCCGTCGCAACCTGCTCTACAACAAGAACCGCATCTTCGCGTTCGTCATGGCGCTTGGCGAAGTGGACGACGAGAAGTACGCCACGGCCGCGGGTGCGATCAACTATGGCTTCCCGACGATCGCCGACACGGACATCCCCGAGATCCTGCCGACGGGCGTGTGCACGTACGAGCATGTGGTGAGCAATGTGCCCCACGACGACATCGTGTCGCGGTGCATCGAAGTGCGCGGGCTCAAGATCACCGTCAACGAGGTGCCCGTGCCGGTCGCGTTCGGGGCGGCCTTCGAGGGCGAACGCGTGCGCAAGGAGGACATGCACTGCGAGATGGGCGGCACCAAGACGCCGGCCTTCGAGTTCTGCGAAATGAGAGACTCCTCCGACGAAGTGGAGGACGGGAAGATCGAAGTCATCGGCCCGGACATCGACGACATCAACGAAGGGGATCGCCTGCCCCTGGGCATTTGGATTGAGGTGTACGGCCGCAAGATGCAGAAGGACTTCGAGCCCATCCTCGAACGCCAGACCCACACGTTCCTGAACGAAGCCCAGGGCCTCTTCCACATGGGCCAGCGCGACATTTCGTGGCTCCGCTTCAGCAAGGACGGCGTCAAGGCGGGCCTGCGCATCCATCACATCGGCGCGATCCTACACGCACGGCTGCACCAGGACTTCAGCGCAATCGCAGACAAGATCCAAGTCAAGATCTACACGCGCGAGGAAGACGTGCTGGAGTGGCAAGAGAAGGCCAGACAGGCTTGGGTCGAACGAGATGCCCGGCTGGCGGACATGACCGACGAGTCGGTGGACACGTTCTACTCCTGCGCGCTCTGCCAGTCCTTCGCGCCCAACCACATCTGCGTCATCACGCCTGAGCACCCAGGCCTCTGCGGCGCTTACAACTGGCTCGATGGCCGCGCGGCGTACGAGATCACGCCCTCCGGCCCCAACCAGCCAGTGGAGAAGGGCCGCCTCCTCGACGCGCGGCTCGGCCAGTGGGAGAACGTGAACAAGTTCGTGTACGAGAACTCGAATCGCACCCTCGAACGGTTCAGCGCGTACAGTATGCTGGAAGACCCCATGACCTCCTGCGGCTGCTTCGAGTGCATCTCAGCCCTGCTGCCCATGTGCAACGGCATCATGACCGTGGACCGCGACCACCCCGACGAGACGCCCTGCGGCATGAAGTTCTCCACCCTTGCCGGCACGGTCGGCGGCGGGCAGCAGACGCCCGGCTTCATCGGCCACAGCAAGCACTACATTGGCAGCAAGAAGTTCATCTCCGCCGATGGCGGCATCGCACGGCTCGTGTGGCTGCCCAAGAGGCTGAAAGAAGAACTGGCTGACGTGATCACGGAACGGGCCAAAGAGGAAGGCCTGGGCGAGGACTTCCTATCCAAAATCGCGGACGAAGATGTGGGCACGGACGAAGAAACCGTCATGGAGCACCTGGCCGCGGTTGAGCATCCGGCGATGGCTATGGATCCGATATTCTGAGGCGTAAAGGCGTAAAGGCGTAAAGACGTAAAACGTCAAGCGTTACGTTTTACCCCTTTACGTTTTACACACTCTCCCAAGGAGATTCACACAATGGCCCTCACAGCGCTCCAAATCTTGAAGCTCTTGCCTCGAACCAACTGCAAGGAGTGCGGCCGGCCCACCTGCATGGTCTTTGCGGTGCAACTGGCCCAAAAGAAGGCCAGCCTCGACGAATGCCCCCACGCGGGCGAGGAGGCCAAAGATGCGCTCGGCGCCGCAGCCGCCCCACCAATCAAGCTCGTGAAGATCGGGTCGGAGGAGACCGCAGAGATCAGAATCGGCGAGGAGACCGTCCTCTGCCGGCA
>JAJRTI010000247.1 GCA_024278415.1 Planctomycetota bacterium
CCAGCGCGCCACGCGGCCGCGCGGCCGACGATGCCGGCTTTGGACGTGTGCGTGTGGACCACGTCCGGTTGCCGGCGCTTAATGAGCTTGCGGATCGCCAGGAGCGCGCGGAAGTCGCGCCAGGGATGGACCTCGCGTTGGAGGTAAGGCAACACGACGACCTCGACGCCCGTGCGCTCCGCGTATTGGGCGAGGTCTTCCTGCGGCTCGATCGATCGGCCGGTGACAAGCGCGACGCGGTATCCCTTGGCCTGCTGCCGAGCGGCGATGTCCATCACCACTTCGGCCGAGCCCCCGCGGTCGAGACGGGTGATTACGTGCACCACGTTAGCCCGCATTTCTCACCAGCCTAGGACAGAAGTGTCAGAAAGGTTGTCATTCGAAAGCCTTCCGGTCTCTGTAGACGCGTGGGGTGAGCAACAAGTTGCACTCCTCGGATCGGAGGGCTGGCCCTTCGGGCGAGCCCAGTCGGACGCCGCTGCTGCGTTGCACCGCGCTCGACGTGCCCGAGCACGCCTTCGCGACAGTGCGCCTTGCATCGGCATCCGCCTGGACTCGTGAGAGATGCGGGCACGGGTGGGATCGCGCCAAGCCTCGCGGTCTCCTCAGAAGCGGAACAACTCCGTGCAGCGGATGCAGGCGGGGAAGCGTCCTTGCTGCTTCAGCTCCCGGCGGAATTCGACGTAACGCGGGCTGTTCCAGATCTCTCGAAACGTAGCCTCGCGGAGGTTCCCGGCCACAAAGCACAGCGTGTTGCAGGAGCGCACGGAGCCGTCGGGGAAGATGTATGCCACCATCCACGGGCTCATGCACCGCGGCTTGTAGCTGCGGGCCGTGAAATCGAACGCGGTGTAATACGCGCGCACGTCGTCATCCGTGAGGTTGGGATACACGGACACGGCTACCGGCGAGTCCATGGCCTTCACCTCGCGCAGCTTTTCGAGCAACCGGTCCGGATCGATGGCCGGCAGTGCGTTGACGACGAAGCCCTCCCAATCGGAGTGCTCGACGCCGAACTTGGAGCCGAAGGCCGCGCAGTGGCGGTCGTAGATCTCGCGGCTGATGAAGATGAGGTGGTGGAAGGTGACCGCGTCCGCGCCGATGGATTCGCACGTGCGCAGCGTCTCGTCGAGGCGTTCGTAGTTCTCCTCGAAGAGTACGCTGGACACGTTGATGAGCGGTGCTTTGCGTCCGGCCGCGTCCCGGGCGGCGCGCAGCGCGTCCAGGCCTTGTTTGAGCCGGGCGAACGTGCCCTCGCGTCCGCGAATCTCATCGTGGACGGGCTCGGGGCCGTCGAGCGACACGATGATTTCATCCACGCCGGCATCGACCACGCGTTCGGCGTGTTTGGGCAGGAGCGTGCAGTTGCTGATCATGTTGCATCGCAGGCCGGCCGCCTTCACGTAGCGCACCACGTCTTCCCACCCGTTGTAGAGGAGCGGCTCCCCGCCGAAGAGGGTGATGTTGGGCTTGAAGCCGGCCACGTCGTCGACGAGCGCCTTGATCTCATCGACGGACAGGCACGCCTGGATCTGCTCCTTGGAGTAGGCCTTGGCTGAGCCCGCTTCGCCCCATTGGCCGCACATCTTGCAGCGCAGGTTGCACTGGTAGGTGAGGAAGAGGGAGATCGTCTCTGGGAACGCGCTCTTGCCGCGGCCGAAGCGGTAGCTAAGGTCGGAGCGGAGGCGTTGCTTGAACACTTGCCACGCGTACCCCGGCTGGCCTCCCGCCTTCTTGAGCGCCCGGAGTAGATTTCGGCGAGGGATCATCGTTCAGCGAGCCCCTGTCGCGGCACGTCTCAGAAGATCGTGTAGATGAACGGCGCGACTGCGGATCCCTGGGCCAGCACGATGAGCGCGCCGAAGAGGACGATCAGCACGACGATAGGCGTGATCCACCAGGCCTTGCGTTCCATCATGAAGAACCAAAGCTCCTTGATGAGCGACATGTCTTCCGGCGGCTGTTCCAGCGACACCTCGTCGGCTGGCTTTTCAATGGGCTCGTCCATGGTTACTCCTTGAGTTCTCCAACGACAGGGGGCGATGTCGAGTACGCACTCATCTGCACTCGGCCTGGCATTGTACCACATTCCCGTTTCACACACTACCCCGCGAATCACGCCACCCAACGCTCGCACAGCACCTCCGCCTGCTTCAGCACCGTCACCGTCGCCTGCTCTTGCTTGTCGGGCGGGTAGCCGTATTTCCGGAGGATGCGCTTCACCATCGCTCGCATCTTCGCGCGCACGCTCTTCTTCACCGACCAGTCGATAGCCACACTGTTGCGGACCCTCTGGACAAGCTCCTGAGCGATGGCCCGAAGCGTCTCGTCGCCCAGCACGGCCACTGCGCTGTCGTTCACTTCAAGCGCATCGTAGAAGCAACGCTCCTCGAACGACAGCCCAAGCTCCTCGCCTCGCTTGTCCGCCTCCTTCATCTCCTTCGCCAACTCGATCAGTGCCAGGATCACCTGCGCCGCCTCGATGGTGCGATTCTGATACTTGCGGATCGTCCTCTCCAGCATCTCGGCGAACGACCGACCCTGCACGATGTTCGTCCGTGAACGATGTTTGATCTCGTCGTTCAACAGCTTGCGAAGCAACTCCATCGCCAAGTTCTTGTGCTTCATCCCCTGCACTTCGGCCAGGAACTCGTCCGACAGGATTGAGATGTCGGGCTTCCGCAATCCCGTTTGAGCGAAGATGTCGATCACCTTGTCCGACGCCACGGCCCTGGCGATGATCTGCCGTATCGCGGAGTCAATCTCCTCGGGGCTCTTGCCATCCGTGGCCGTGTGCTTGATGAACGCCGCGCGAATCGCCTGGAAGAACGCCACGTCCTCACGGATCGCCATCGCGGCGTCGTGCGTGCCGCACAGCGTGAAGGCCCTGGACAACGCGGTCACCGCGTCGAGGAACCGCTGCTTGCCATTGTCCAGCCCCAGAATGTGCTCCATCGCCGCGGGAATGACCGTGACCCGCTCCGCGGCCGCGCCCGTGAAGAACTTCCGCCAGTCGAACCCGTGCAGCATGCCGCAGATGATCTCGTATTTCTCCAGCAATACGGCTACGACCTCCTCCTGTGGGATGCCCGTGTTGCGTCGGTCGCCCTCGGTGTACTCCATCAGCGCCTGCTTCAGTTCGCCAGCCAGGCCGAGGTAGTCCACGACCAGGCCGCCTTGCTTGTCCTTGAACACACGGTTCACCCTGGCGATGGCTTGCATGAGCCCGTGGCCCCGCATGGGCTTGTCCACGTACATCGTGTGCAGCGACGGCGCGTCGAACCCCGTCAGCCACATGTCTCGCACGATCACGATCTGGAAGGGGTCGTCAGGGTCTTTGAACCGCTTCGCCAGCTCGCGGCGCTTCTGCTTCGTTCGGATGTGCTGTTGCCACTCAGGCTCCACCGATGGGTTGCCCGTCATCACCACCTTGATGCAACCCTTCTTGTCGTCCTCGTCGTGCCAGTCCGGTCGCAGCTCGACGATGGCGTTGTAGAGGTCTACACAGATGCGTCGGCTCATGCACACGATCATCGCCTTGCCCTCCATCGCCGCCTGCCGCTGCTCGAAGTGCTCCACGATGTCGGCGGCGATCAGCTTCACTCGTTTCTCAGCGCCCACCATCGCCTCCAGCCTTGCCCACTTGCTCTTGAGCTTCTCCTTTTCGTCCGCCTCCTGGCCTTCCGTCACTTCCTCGAAGTCTGGGTCGATCTTCGGCTTCTCCTCTTCGCTCAGTTCGATCTTGGCCAGGCGTCCTTCGTAGTAGATGCGCACCGTGGCCTCGTCTTCCACCGCCTGCTCGATGTCGTAGATGTCGATGTCGTCGCCGAACACCGCGCGTGTGCTGCGGTCCTGCGACTCGATGGGCGTGCCCGTGCACCCGATGAACGACGCATTCGGCAGGGCGTCCCGCACGTACTTGGCGAACCCGTACGCGATGCGGCTCTCGCCAGTCTTCTTGTTGACGACCACCTTCGCCTTGAACCCATACTGGCTTCGGTGCGCCTCGTCGGCGATGAAGATGATGTTGTGGCGCTTGGACAGGGGCGGCTCGGTCCCGGCAGCGCGCTCCGCTTCCGCCCTCCTTCCCCCTTTGGGGGGAGGTTGGGATGGGGGACCCTCACCCCCGACCCCTCTCCCAGAGGGTGAGGGGGGCTCGGAACTCCTTCCCCCTCTGGGGGAAGGCCGGGATGGGGGCGACTTGCTTGGGGAAGGCCGGGATGGGGGCGACTTGCTTGGGGAAGGCCGGGATGGGGGACCCTCACCCCCGGCCCCTCTCCCAAAGGGTGAGGGGGGATCGGAGGGGGACACGGCCTCCTCCAATTCCGTCAGCGCCCGCCCCGTCTCGCCAAGCACGACCTCGTTCCGCAGCCGCAGCACCCTGAAGCCCAGCGCCTCCAGTTTCGCATCGCGTGCCGCGTCACGCATCTCAGCCTCCGGCGTGTCATGCGCGGCGCCATCGATCTCGAGCACAAGCTGCTGCTCGTGGCAGTAGAAGTCCACGATGTAGTCGCCGATCTGATGCTGGCGACGGAACTTGAGCCCAAGGAACTGCCGGTTTCGCAGCAATTTCCACATCAGCTCTTCGGCGCGAGTTTGGGTCTGGCGCAGTTCGCGCGCCAGAGTGACGAGGTGCGCGATGGGCAACCCGCCGCGGTAGTGACCCCGCCCCCCTCCTTCCCCCTTTGGGGGAAGGCCGGGATGGGGGTACCCCTTTGGGCCAAGGCCGGGATGAGGGGCGGAGCCCTCACCCCCTGCGCCAGAGCCCTCACCCCCGGCCCCTCTCCCAGAGGGTGAGGGGGGCTCCGAACTCCTTCCCCCTCTGGGGGAAGGCCGGGATGGGGGTGACTCGCTTGGGGAAGGTTGGGATGGGGGCTCCCCATCCCCCTCACCCTCTGGGAGAGGGGATAGGGGTGAGGGCGAGAACTTCTGAATCGTAGTAAACACCACTCCCCCCGAAGCGACCGACAGCAACTCCCGCAAATGCTCCCGGCTCTCCGCCTGCACGGGCGCTTGTCGCAGCAAGTCGCTGCACGCGGAGAACGTGTCGAACAACTGGTCGTCCAGATCGTTCCGATCCGTCAGCACCACGAGCGTCGGGTTGTCCATTTCCTCGCGCTGGATGATCTTCCCCGCGTAGAACGCCATCGACAGGCTCTTGCCACTGCCCTGGGTGTGCCAGATCACGCCCACCCGCTTGTCGCCTTCAGGCGACGCCGCCCGCACCGTGCACTCGACCGCCTTGTTCACCGCGTGGAATTGGTGGTAGCCCGCCATCTTCTTCGTGATCGTCGCTCCGTCCGACTCGAACACGATGAAGTGCCGCAGCAGATCGAGGAAGCGCGCCTTGTCGAACACTCCCTTCACCACCACGCCCAGCTCAGCCGCTTTCTTCGCCGCGACCTCCGTCCCATCAATCGTGCGCCAGGGCATGAACCAATCCCATCCCGCGGTCAGCGATCCGACCCGCGCCTCTGTGCCGTCCGACACGACGCAAGCTTCGTTGTGCGTGAACAGGCTCGGTATCTGCTGCTTGTACGTCTGCAACTGGTTGAATGCGGCCTTGATCGTCGCGTTCTCGTCCGCCGGGTTCTTCAACTCGATCACGGCCAGCGGCAGGCCGTTCACGAACACCACGATGTCGGGCCGCCGGTTGTAGTCGCCCTCCACGACCGTGAACTGGTTCACCACGAGCCAGTCGTTGTTGTCCACGTCATCGAAGTCGAACAGTTTCGCATTCCGGTGGATCGTGCGGCCTTCGGCTTGGAACTCGACGGGCACTCCTTCGACCACGAACTTGTGGAAGCGTCGGTTGTTCTCGGCCAGGCTGGGGCTTTCGGTGATGAGCAGCTTCCGCGCCGCGTCGTCCAGCGCATCCGCTGGGATGTC
>JAJRTI010000248.1 GCA_024278415.1 Planctomycetota bacterium
AGTTCGGCATGGGCTTCCCGTGCAAGCCCTCTTACTCCGGTTGGTACATCGGCGAGCACGGGTGGCTTGGCTTCGAGGGGCGCGGCCGGGTCACTCTCGAGTTGGCCGACGGAACCCAGGAGGTGTGCGAGCCCGACGAGGGGGACGTGGTCGCCCGCGACACGGACAACTTCATTGCCGAGGTGCTGGACGCCGCGGACTCATGGGTGCCGGAAGCGCAGACGCTGCGAGCCATGCGGCTTTGCCTTGCCGCGGCCGAATCCGCGCGGACCGGCGAGACGGTGGACGTGTGCAGTAAAACGTAACGGCGTAAAACGTAAGCGGAGGCGTGTTGCGTTCTTGCGTTTTACGCCTTACGTTTTATCCCTCTCCATGCCAACCCCATCCAATCCCATCCACACGGACGCCATTGTCATCGGCGGCGGCATCGTCTGCTCCGCCATCGCCTACTGGCTGGCCGAAGCCGGATGGGAGGTGGCGCTGTTCGAACGCCGCGCGCTGGCAAGCGGAGCGTCCGGCCGGAACGGCGGGATGCTCATGCAGGTGGACGGCCGGGATTCCGACGCGGACGCGATACTCACGCGCCTCAAGTACGCGCACGCCAACGTGGACATCCTGAAGTCGCTCCCCAGCAAGAGTGGCGTGGATATCCGCATGCGCCATTGCGGCAGCCTCGACGTAGCCACGAACGACGAGGAAGTCGATTTGCTGCGCGAGTTGGTCGAGTTCCAACACGGCATCGGCGACATGGAGATCGAGTTCCTCCAAGGCGAATCGCTCCGCCGCGTCTCGCCGGTCATGTCCGATCTCGCGCTTGCCGCGCGTTTTCGTCCATCGGATGGTTGGGTCGATCCGTTCTTCATCGTGCGCGCCTACGCGGTCCTCGCACAGCGGCATGGAGCCCGTATTCTCACACACTCGCCTGTCGATGAGATTGTCATGGATGGCGACCGCGCCCTCGGTGTGAGCGCAGGCGGCGTGGTCCACGAGGCGCCCATAGTCGTCAACGCCACCAATGGGTGGGCCGCGAGACTGACGCCAGAGATGCCCATCATCCCGCTTCGCTCGATAGCGGTTCTCACGGAAGCCGTCCCGCCGGTCCCCGCGCTCACGTTCGAGGCGGAGCTGTGGAACCAAGTCGTGTACGGCGCGACCCAGACAGCCGCGGGTAACTTGCTCGTCGGCGGACCGCCTGAAGCCGCTGCCACGGTGGATGGGCAGTTCATCGAAACCACTTCCTTCTTCGAAGTCGTCCAGAACACCGCGGTGCTGACCGAGCTGTTCCCCGACTTCGCGAAGTTGGCGATCATCAGGTCATGGTCTGGCGCAATGGGCATCACGCCAGACGGGTTGCCGGCGGTTGGGCGAGTGCCGGGCAGGCAGGGGCTCTACGTGTGCGCGGGCTTCCCCAATGGGATGGCGTTCACCAGCATCATGGCCAAGCTGTGCGCGCAGGCGATCCTCGGCCGCGAGCCTACGCTGCCCCTGGGGCCATATGACGCACAGCGCTTCGCGGGGGTGAAGGTCGGCTGGCCGGAGCGCTACAACTACACCGTGCTGGCGGACTTCCTCGCGCGACGCTGACGCACTCAGCCAGTCTTGATCTTCAGGTATTGCCACCACGCGTCCGTCACGGATAGGCCCTCCAGGCGCAACGTCCCCTCCGACACAAACGCGCGCGGGGCTCGCGCCTTCACCCGGTCGCGGAGGTCGCTTGCGGCGAGGTCGATCTCCATCACGATGGGCGGCGCGAACGCGTACGGCTTCACTTTGCCAATCTGCGCCATGGCTCGTTTGGCTCCCTCTTCCAAGCGCTTGGCCGTCTCCTCGGCCGCGTAGCACTTGCCCTCCTCCAGATCGATCGACTCCTTCACGGTCACCGTGACCACGCCCTCGATGGTCGCCTCGGCCTCCTCCGCGCCCTTGGAGTCGCCGGTCATGAGGATCAGCGGGACGCCGAAGTCGCCGGCAATGGCCGCCTCGACTCCGATCTCACCCATGACCGCGCCGTTGACGCGGATGTCCTGCGTCTCGTGCTCGTAGCTGTGTGCGAGCAGACCGCCGGGCGCGCCCGCCTTCGCGTGCAGACCGACCAAGGACATGCCATCGAAGCTGCTGTCGAGCCCGCCTGCATTCCCAGGCTCGTACATGGCTTTGTTGGCGATCACCTCGACGTCGGCATCAAGCTCGTCCATCGCTATGTTCGTGCCGTAATAGTGCATGTCGTAGATGGCCACGTGCGTGGCTCCGCCGGCCTTGAGCCCAGCCACAACCGCGTTGAGGTCGCTCATGAGCATTTTCACGGCCGACGGGTAGTCGTCACCCCCCGGCTCACACTGCTCGAACCGCGTCATGCCGGTCAGACCTTCCATGTCGCAGCGGATCATGATCTTCATACTTGGTCTCTCTCACTCTTGCAGGTAGCCTGAGAATGCTATGGGCATCGTCGCTGTCGGGTGTCCCAACCAAAGTCACCTACTACCCTGCCAGTCCTCTACCTCCAGCCCGTCAACTCGGCCAAACTCGTGCACATTGTGCGTGACGACTGCCAGCCCATTCGACAAAGCGATCGACGCGATGAGCAGGTCGTTGGGCCCGATCAGAGCGCCCTTCCTGGCCAAGGCAGCCCTCTGCCTACCGTACACCTCCGCAGCCGCGTCATCGAAGGGAAGTGACCGGAAGCAAGCAAACAACTCCTTGAGCAGTGCGAGGTTGTGTTGCGCCCTGTCACTGTGCCACGCACCGTAGAGCAACTCGCCCTTCACAACCGAACATAGACAGATATCTCTGGGTTCACATTCACGCATCCGCTCGGCGACTCGCGAACTACGCGCGTTCAGATACTCGATGCACGTGTTCGTGTCCAACATGTACCTCAACGAAGCTTCTCCCGCCTCTCGTACTCCCCTTGATCCTCTCGGACAAGCGGAACCCCTTGCCACATCCCGGCCGTCCTCTCGAAAAAGCCGGGCGGCCACCCCGCACCACCACCAGACTGGCAAATAGGGCTGACAACGACAACGGCCTCAACGTCTTGCTCTGGCACACCGGTTGGCACCCGAAGCGACAACATGCCGTCCGCCTCGGTGTGCCCTCTGACCACAATGGGTTTCATATAGACCTCCTTGCCTCATGGAGCGCACTGTCGCCATAATCCACAGGGGAGCATAGACGCTGGCCTGCATCAGAATACAGCCAATCGTCCGCCAGCGCAAGGAAATGCTACGAGAACGGGCGAGCGCCTTGCGACGCTCGCCCGTAAGGTCTCCAGTCATGTCAGAATTCGAAATCAGACGACTGCAACTGACCGCTGACTTCTGATCGCTGGCCTCTGACCTAGCCTGCCTTCTCTTCCGCCACAGCCTGGGCCGCTGCGAGCCGTGCGATGGGCACGCGGAACGGCGAGCAACTCACGTAGTCCATGCCCACTCGGTGGCAGAACTTCACGCTCTCGCCCTCGCCGCCGTGCTCGCCGCAGATGCCGATCTTCAGCTTCGGCCGCACCGAGCGGCCGCGCTCGACGCCGATCCGCACGAGTTGACCGATGCCGTCCTGGTCAAGCACGTTGAAGGGATCGTTTTCCATGATGCCCTTCTCGATGTAGTCGCCCACAAACGCGCCCACGTCGTCGCGGCTGAAGCCAAAGCCCATCTGCGTCAGGTCGTTGGTGCCGAAGCTGAAGAACTCCGCCTCCTCCGCGATCTTATCCGCGAGCAGCGCAGCGCGCGGGATTTCGATCATCGTGCCGACCATGTACTTGAGTTGGGACTTCTTGAGCTTGTACTTCTTCAGCACGTCTGCCGCGATCTTCTCGACCATGACCTTGTGCAGCTTGAACTCCGCGACATCACACACGACCGGGATCATGATTTCTGGCTGGGGCTTCTTGCCCTTCTTCTTCAACTCGGCCGCGGCCTCGAGGACCGCCCGGATCTGCATCTCGGACACCTCTGGATACGTCACGCCTAGGCGTACGCCGCGGTTGCCCATCATCGGGTTGGTCTCGTGCAACTCCGCCGCGCGCGCTTTGAACTGGGCAGGCTTGAGGCCGGTGGCTTTGCAGAGCTTGGCGACTTCGGCCTTCTCCTGCGGGATGAACTCGTGCAGGGGCGGGTCGAGCAGGCGAATGGTGACGGGCTTGCCGTCCATGACGTTCATGACCGCCATCATGTCCTTCTTGACGTACGGGAACAGCTCCGTGAGCGCCTTCCTGCGGTCCGCTTCGGTATCGGCAACGATCATCTTGCGCAATGAGAAGAGCGGCTTCTCGGAGCCTTCGCCGTAGAACATGTGCTCGGTCCTGAAGAGGCCGATGCCCTCGGCGCCGAACTCGATGGCCTTAGCTGCATCCTCGGCGGTTTCCGCGTTGGTGCGCACCTTGAGCTTGCGAATCTTATCGCAGAACTTCATGAATTCGGTGAAGTTCTTGTCGGTCGCTCCCGATACAGTGGCGATCTCGCCGATGTACACGTCGCCCTTGCTGCCGTTCAGGCTCACGACGGTGCCTTCCTTGTAGGTCTTGCCGTCGATGACCATGGACTTGCCCTTGCAAGAGATGTCGGCCGCGCCAACGATGCAGCACTTGCCCCAGCCGCGCGCCACGAGTGCCGCGTGCGAGGTCATGCCGCCGCGCGCGGTCAGGATGCCCTTGGCCGCGCGCATGCCGGTCACGTCTTCCGGATTGGTCTCTTCGCGCACGAGGATGACGGTCTCGCCCTTGGCCGCCCAGTCGACCGCGTCCTTCGCTGTGAAGACGATCTTTCCGACGGCGCCGCCGGGGCCGGCGGGCAAGCCGGAGCACACAGGCTTGGTCTTTTTCATCGCGGCGGGATCGAGGATGGGGTGCAGCAGTTCGTCGAGCTGGTCGGGCCGCACCCGGCTCACGGCCTCTTCGGGCGTGATCTTCCATGAGCCCCTCTGTTTGACCATTTCGACGGCCCTACGCACCGCGGCCGTGCCGTTGCGTTTGCCGGTGCGGGTCTGGAGCATAAAGAGCTTGCCCGCTTGGATCGTGCACTCGATGTCCTGCATGTCGCGGTAGTGCGCTTCGAGCCTATTGCGGATATCCACAAGCTGCTTGTAGATGTCGGGCATCGCCCGTTCGAGGCTCACAAGCCCCTCGTCCGCGTCCGTGCGCATATCTTCGTTCAGCAAGTTGGGCGTGCGAATGCCGGCCACCACGTCCTCGCCCTGCGCATTGACCAGCCACTCGCCGTAGAACCTATTCTCGCCCGTAGCCGGGTTGCGGGTAAACGCCACGCCAGTTGCGCAGTCATCGCCCATGTTGCCGAAGGCCATAGCTTGCACGTTCGTGGCCGTGCCCCACGCGTGGGGAATGCCCTCAATCTCCCGGTACTCGATCG
The DNA here is from genome assembly GCA_024278415.1 of Planctomycetota bacterium. The sequence goes on from JAJRTI010000248.1 coordinate 5,364, forward strand.
CGCGCTTGCCGTTCCATGAGGCGAATACCGCGCTGATGCCGCCCCAGAGCTGGTCCATCGCATCGTCGGGGAAGTCCTTCTTGAGGACTTGCTTCACCTTCTTCTTGTAGAGATCGCAGATCTTCTTCAGATCCTCGGCGTTCAGGTCCGTATCGCTCTTAGCGCCGACCTCGTCCTTCACCTTGTCCAAGATCACTTCGAGCTGCTTGCGGATGCCCCGGTCTTCTTCGGGCTCGATGCCAGCGCTCTTCTCCATGACGACGTCCGAGTACATGGTGATGAGTCGCCGGTAGGCGTCGTACACGAAGCGTTCGTCGCCAGACTTTTTGATGAGGCCGGGGATGGTCTTCGTGGTCAGGCCGATATTGAGCACAGTCTCCATCATGCCCGGCATGCTCTGCCGCGCTCCGGACCGGCACGAGACGAGCAGCGGATCCTCTGGGTCGCCGTACTGGCAGCCCATGACCTTTTCGATGTGCTTCAGGGCTTTCTCCGCGTCGGCCTTCAAGCCAGGAGGATACTGGCCGTTGTGCTCCATGAAATACGTGCACACATCGGTGGTGATCGTGAACCCCGCGGGCACGGGCAGGCCGAGGCTGGCCATTTCGGCGAGGTTGGCGCCCTTGCCGCCGAGCAGATTCTTCATGTCGGCTTGCCCATCGGCAATGCCACCGCCAAAACGATACACTTTGTAGTCAGGCATGCTATGCAAACTCCTTCGTTACGGAACGAGGTCAGGTTAGCTACATTGCGCCCGCGCTGCGAAAGCCGGACGCTTTCGGGTGTGGGTACTTAAACCAAGAGGATAGCAGATCGAGCATGCCTTCGCAACTTGAGGAGCCCAAGGGGGCGTATGCGTTGTAAGCTTCTTCGCTGTTTCGTGTGGGTAAGCCTATGCATGTTTCGTGGTCTGCAATGGCGAAGTCACAGAGGAACGGAGGCCACGAAGTCACGAAGACACCAAGTTCCACAAAGGATATGCGATTCTGTGTCCCATTCCTCTTTGTGATCCTTTGTGCCTTGGTGTCTTTGTGGCCTCTGGCGTCCTTCTTGACCCACATGAAATAGCGAGGTGCCCGTTGTAAGCTTGCATCATGCCGTGGGACCGATCCAGGCCGGCGAGGCCCCCGCGCGTCTGCCTCGAAGGCGCAGCGGATATCAGCCCAGGGTTGCGAGCGCAACTCGCTACCCTGGGCACGAGGATGCGCGAATGCAACGTTCCCTGAGAGGGAACCGGAAACTCCCCAGAGGCCTATTCATGTCTCGGATGGACAGCTCTGCCGGCGGGCCACCCGTGCGATCCGTATCCCTTTCAGGGATGTTGGGTGCGGAACGCACATCGCCCTCCCAAGGTAGCTTCGCAACCCTGGGCTGATATCCGTATCCCCGTTGGGGATGGCCGTATCGAGACTCAGCATGGCTTCGGAATCGAACCTGGACTTCATGCCCCGGCCATGGGGTCACATTGGACTCATCGCCTCCAATCCTTGTCGCAACTCCGATGCTTTCGACGGAACTCGGGGTAAAGACCTTTTCGCCCTAACCTCATCTCGGCGTGCCATGGTCACTTGTGATCACGGCAAATGCCTCGCAAAGGGCTTCCCCAGGAAGAAGGGCACACTGCGCCCGTCCTCTTGCAGCCCTCCTTTGCCCACGGATAAGCAGAAAGCTGCGCGCACCGTCCGGCTACTCCGCGCGGTACGTTACCGGCCCGGCTTCCAATTTCTTCTCCGGTCCCCACACGTTCTGGTAGGCGCGCGTGTTGCCACGCGAGCGCACAGCGTCCTTGGTCGGCGCAGCGAACCAGTTGCGGTAGACTTCTGCGCCCTGGGACGACTCGCCGCGGATGACGACCGCCGGGACTTTGCCAAGGAAGGTGTTGTGGTGCACGTCCATCCAGTCGCCGGCGATGTTCGTCGCGTCGCCGCGGTCGCGGCCGCCGTGCATGTCGAAGTGGTGGCTGGTGGCGTTGGGGCCGACGAGGTTCCACGCGGCCTCGTACCCGCAGCCGGGCGCGCCGCTGGACGCGATCATGTGGCGGCAGTAGTCGAAGCGGTTGGCGATGATGCGGATGTCGCTCGACGTCGTGACCACGCCGTACCCGTAGCCCGAACGCTGGCAATGGTGGATGTAGTTGTGGTGGATGCGCACGCGGATCGCGGTCGGCGCCACGCCGATGCCGCTGATGTTGAAGTTGTAGACTTCGCAGTTGTCCACCTCGCAGCCCGAGTGGCCGATGCTGAGGAAATTGGAGTGCTCCGCAGTCTTCTCGGTGCTGCCGGACGAGCCCTCGAAGCGCAAGCCGGTGAGGCGCACGTTCTCGCCGGCGGTTTGCATAAGTCGATGGCTCTTACGCCAGGTGGTGAAGATGCGCGCGCCGGGCGAGCCGTTGAGCCCGCGCGTGCCGGCCAGCGTCACGCCGCCGGGAATCTTGATGTTCGCCTTGCCGGTCAGGTCGATCTCCACGCCGTGCGGGAGGAAGATCACTTGCCCCGGCTTGGCCGCGTTGAGCGCCTCGAGCAGTTCGTCCCTGGTCCTAACAGTGAAGTCGCCGCGCGTGAGGATGGGCTTGTACCCCTCGCCTCCGCCGATGGGGTTGCCCGTGGGGTTGGCCTCGCAGCCGAAGGTCTCGGCCGCGGCCTTGTCTTGGGGCACTGGGGCGTACGAGGCCACCACCGGGTTGGGGAAGAGCGCCTCCGCAGCCAAGTCCTTGGGCCGCTCAGGCGCGTTCCACACGAGCAGCGTCGTGTCGCGCGAACCGGTGACCAGCCGTTTGCCGTCGGGCGAAACCGCGAGAGCGAGCGACCAGTGGCTGTGCCCGCGAAGGTCGGCGAATCGCTTGCCGCTGGCTAAGTCCCAGCACGTGATGCCGGAGCTGTTCCCCGCCGCGTACACGGTGCGGCCATCGGGCGAGAGCGCGAGCGCGTAGTAGAGGTAGTTGGTCGGCTCCATCTGCGCGTCGGGTTTGCCCGAAGCGATGTCCCACCGCAACACGCGCTTGTCCGTGCCGGCCGACAGAGCCCACCGCCCGGCAAACGCGACTCCACGAACCCAACCCGTGTGCCCGCGCCAAGTCTGGAGCAGCTTGCCCGCGGCCAAGTCCCACAGCCGCACCGTGCCGTCGCGGCCGCCGCTGAGCGCTCGTCGGTCATCCTTCGACACGGCCAGCGCGAGCACGCCGCCGCGGTGGCCTTCGAGCCGCGCCGCGGGCTTGTCCGAATCTACGCTCCACACGCAAATCGCGCCGTCGCCCGCGGCCGAGAGCAGCTTGGCGCCGTCATGCGTGTACGCGACCGCGCGCACGAAGCCGCGGTGGCCGTCCAGTTCGCGCAACAGCTTGCCGTCTGCGAGCGAGAAGACGCGCACCACGCTGTCCTTGCAGCCCGCCGCGGCTTGCCGGCCGTCGGGCGATACCGCGAGCGCATACGCGCCGAGCTTCGCGCCCTGGATGGTGAGCAGCGTCTTGCCCGCGGCCGGGTCCCAGACGCGCAGCGTCGCGTCCGACGACGCGCTCACCACGCGCTGGCCGTCGGGCAGAAACGCCACGGCTTCGACCGAGCCGATGTGGCGATGCCACGTCACGCGCGGCTCGCCGGTGTCGAGGTTCGTCTCCGCGACGCGGCCCGATCCGTAGGTCAGCACCCACTGCTCGTCGGGCGAGACCGCAAGCTGCATGATCGGCCCCTGGTGTTGAGCCCACTCGCACAGCAGCTTGCCATCGCCTCGGCTCCAGCGCCGGATGACGCCGTCGCGGCCGCCGGTGACGACTTCGTTGCGCGAGGGCCGGTACGCGTGTGCGTACACGCGCGCGGCCTCGCCTGGGCAGTGCTTGTAGTCGCGGAAGACCGTATAGTCGGCCAGCGTCCACTCCCGCGCGCGGTCTTCGACGCCGGCGAGCAGGCACTTCTGGTCTGGCGAGAGATCGAGGTCTTTGGCCTGATAGATCGTGCACCATTTCTTGAGCAACTGTCCCGTGGCGAGGTCGAAGCGTTCGAGGTTGTGGTCGTAGCCTCCGCCGAGGATAGCCGTCTTGCCGCCCGGGCCGTAGATCGCGCCGGGCCGCAGCATCGCCATTTCGCTCTTGAGGCAGATGAGTTCCTTGCCGGTGGCGAGATCCCATTCTTTGGCGCAGACCGGGCCGTTGCCGGCATTGAGCATGCGCTTGCCGTCCGGCGAGTAGCGGACGCTGCGCAGTTCGCCGTGTCCCGTCTCCCAGTGCCGCAGCTCCTTCAGCGTCGAGACGTCCCACTCGCAGACCCGGCCCTTGCGGTCGCCCAGCAGCAGAGCGTTGCCGTCCGCGCGCACGTCCACGCTCATAAGGGGCTGTTTGGAGACGTTGGTGTGCGACTGCCGTTCGCCCTTGGCCAAGTCCCAGATGTCCACGTACCCGCCAGTGAGGACGACGCCTCGGCCATCGGGCAGGTAGGCCAAGTCGCTGGCATAGCCCCGCATGCGCAGCGTGCCCAGTCGTTGCACCGCTCCCGCAGGCAATGGATCGCCAAGGCTATCGACC
>JAJRTI010000249.1 GCA_024278415.1 Planctomycetota bacterium
GGCTCGCAGGCGGCCGCGACTTGGAGCCGCCACTGCGCTTGTGCGAGGTTCACCTTGGCGGTGAGCGCTTCCTGGCGCGCGTCCACCAGATCGCGGCGGGCCTGCATCACGTCCAAGTAGGAGACCTCGCCGGCTCGAAAGAGATCGCGGGCTCCGCGGGCGATGCGTTCCGCAGCGGCGGCGCGGCGTTGGGAATACGTCTGGAACTCGTGCAGCGCGGTCTGCCACTGCACCCAGGTGGCCGTCACCTCGGCGATGACGCGGCGTCGGAATTGCTCCGCCTCGGCTTCGGCCAGGCGCAGGTCCGCACGCGCCATGCGAATGGGCTGCTGATGCTGGTCGAACAGCGGAATGGGCAGAGAGAAATTGATGGACGCGGATTTGCCATCGGACGTGTTGCGGTACGCGGGCCCGGCGCTGGCGTCCACAAGCGGAATTGCGCGGATGCGCTCGAGGCCCAACCGCGCCCGCGCGGCGTTGATGCGCTGGTAGGCCGCGAGCAGGTCCGGGCGGTTCGCCACGGCCGCGCGCAGCAGTGCGGAGGGCGGCGCGATGGCCTCCACAGGCTGGGCCTCGCGCAGCAATTGCGCGGAGATGAGCCCGGCCTGCGTCCAGCGGGAGGGCAACTCGGCCGGCCACCCGCCTTGGACACGGACAGCGACGGGCCGGCCACTGCCCAACGCGAAGGCAAATGCGAACTGGTCCTCGCGGAGCCGGCGTTGTGCGCGCTCGTACGTCTGCCTGGAGCGGTCGGCCTCCAAGGCCGCGCGCTGCACGTCCAGGCCCGACGCTTCGCCCGCGTCATGGCGCTTCCGCACGTCCGCGTCGATGGCCTCGGCAAGGTCTAGGTTCTCTTCGGCCAGTCCCAGCGATTCCTGTTCGCCAAGGAGGCGATAAAACGCCTCACCGATCGCCAACGACAGCGTCCGTCTTTCGTCTTCCACCGAGGCCTGCTGCTCGCGCAACTCCGCCTTGGCGGCCGCGATCTCGCCCGGTTTCGTGAGCCAGAAAAACAGGGGATACGAGACGCCATACTCCTTCAGCAGCAGACTCTTTCCCTCGACGTCGTGCAGGCCGATGTCCTCCCAGAGAAAGCTCAACGACGGGTTGGGCAGCTTGCGCGCCTGCGCGAGTTTGCTGCGCGCTCGAACTAGCCGCCAGCGCCAGCGCGCAGCGGTCACGTCGTTGGACTTGGCCAGACGGCGGCATTCGCCGAGCGTTAAGGGGTGGTCCAAGGCTTTCACAGGCGCGGGACGCCACTCCGTTGTCGGGGGGCTCGCGCATCCACCGAGCGCGGCCAGCGCGAGGAGCACGGCCGTCTTGATTCGACTGCTCATTCCACCTCTCCCTCTTCGGATCGTTCGAAAGGTTCATCCACGGGGGCTAACGCGCGTCGCAGCATGAATCGCGCGAGGGGCGCGACAATCAGCGTGAAGAGCGTCGATATGCACAAGCCGCCGATGGCCGCGATGGCCAGCGGCCGCTGAAGCTCCGCGCCGGCGCCCATGTTTAGCGCCAAGGGCGCCAGCCCGAAAATGGCCGCAAACGACGTCATCAGCACCGGCCGCAAGCGGCGCCGGCCCGCGGTGAGGAGCGCGTCGAACAGGTCGTAGCCCTCGTCAATGAGCTGCTCGGTGTACTCGACCAGAATGATGCCGTTGCGCACCACTAACCCCACGAGCATGATGAGCCCCATGAACGACGACACGTTGAGGGGCACGCCGGCCAAGCGCAGCGCCGCCAGCCCGCCAATCTGGCTGAACGGAATCGTGAGGAAGATGATCGCGGTCAGCAGATACGACCGGAACTGAAACACCAACACCGCGGACACGAGCAGCACGCTGAGGACGATGACGATCGTGAAGTTGCGGAACGCCTTCTGCTGGCTGGCGTATTGGCCGCCGTATTCGAGCCTCGTGTTCGCGGGCCGTTGCATCTTCGCCAGCGCGGCCTTCAGGTCGCGCATGACGCTTCCCAGGTCTTGGCCCGCGATGCGCGCGGTCACGTAGACCACGGGCTGCTGGTTTTCGCGCCACAGTTCGTTCGGATTCATTGGCTCCGACACGCGAGTCAGCGACGCCAGCGGCGCGGCTTCGCCCGTCGGCGTTTCGATAGGCGTGGCGCCCAACGTGACGGGGTTGAAGCGCAGCGCGTCTGGATACCGCACGACAACCGGCACGAGCCGTTCGCCCTGCCGCAGGGTGGCCGCTTCCTCGCCCAGCAAGGCGGCGCGGGCCTGGGAAAGCACGTCGCCCGTCGTCAGGCCACGCCGCGCCGCGGCGACGGGATCGACACGGAAGAAGATCTCGGGGCTCCCGAACGACACTCCCGGCTTGATGTCCACGATGCCGGCCACGCGTTTCATTTCCTTCGCCACCTCGTCGGCCAGCCGCTGCAAGTCGCGATAGTCCGGCCCAAAACACTTCACCTCGATGGGTGCGGGGTTGCCCGCGAGGTCGTTCAACGTGTCCTGCATCACCTGCACGAACTCGATTTCGACCTGCGGAACCTGCTGCTCGATTTGCGCTCGCAAATCGTCGATGACCTCGAACGACGACCGCGTCCGTTGCTTCCTGGGCTTCAGCGCGACGAGGAAGTCGCCCATGTATTGCTCGGTCGCGAAGAAGCCCAGTTCCGCGCCGGTGCGCCGGGAGTAGGAAGCAATCTCAGGCGTCTTCGCCAGGAGCGCCTCGATCTTGCGGCAGTTCTTGTCCGTTTCGCTCAGGCTCGTGCCGACGGGCATGAAGTAGTCGAGCACGAATCCACCCTCGTCCATTTCCGGCAGAAACCCCGTCCCAATGCCGCGCAGCAAGAGTCCCCCGCTGGCCAGCACGAGCGCGAGCAGCGCCGCGGTCAGCCACGGCCGTGCGAGCGCCTTTCGCGCGAGCCACAGGTAGCCCGCCGCGAGCTTTTGCACCCACACCCGGTCGCACACTCCCGCGCGCGGGCCGAGCGGGCCAAGCGCCAAGAGCGGAATCAACGACAGCGAGACCACAATCGACACGAGCAGATTGATGGCCAACGTAAACGACAACGCCTTGAAGAACTGCCCCACCACGCCTTGGAGCAACACGAGCGGCAAGAACACCACGATGCTCGTCACGCCCGACCCGACCACCGCACCGGTAATCTCTGTCGTGGCGCGGCTCACCGTCTCGAAGCGACTCCCGCGCGCGTCGCTCAAGTGTCGGGCAATGTTTTCCACGACCACAATCGTGGAGTCGATCACCATCCCCACGCCCACCGCGATGCCGCCCAGGCTAATCAAGTTCAGCGTCAAGCCCGCCCACTTCATGAGCGCGAACGAAATGACGACGGTGATGGGAATCGAGATCGCGCCGATGAGGACGATGCGGGGAGATTTCAGGAACAGCCACAGCGTGAGGATGCACAGAATGCTGCCAATGAGCATCGCGTCCCGCACACCCGCGAGCGATTCCCGCACGAGGTCCGCCTGATCGTACACGGGCTGGATGCTCACGCCGGGCGGCAGTTGGCTTTTCATGTCCTCAAGCACTCGTCGCAGCGATTCGCTGAGCTGGGTGATCTCGCCCCCGTACCGCATGAAGATGGACACCACTGTCGCGTCCTTGCCGTTGCCAGAGATGACCATCGTGCGGTCGCACAGGCCCGACTTCACGTCGGCCACGTCGCGGACAAACGTGATTCCGCCCGCGTCGGTTGGGATGGGGATCGCGGCGACCTCGCTCGCCTGGTGCATCTCTCCCGTGACGAGCGTCTGGAATTGGAGGTAGTTCTTTTCGAGCCGCCCCACCGCGCGGACCACGTTGGCGTTGCGGATCGCGTCGAGGACGTCTTGGATGGACAGATGCCGTGCGCCAAGCTTCTGGGGGTCCACGCGCACGACAACCTGCCGCTGCTGCGCGCTCTGCACGGACACTCGGTACACGTCGGCCACGCGCGCCAGCCTCGGCTTGAGGTTCAGGTAGACCCAATCGTACAAGTCCGCGCCGTCCGTGACCGCGCCCGTCGCCTTGGACGGATCGAGCATCACGTTGAACGAAATGGCCGGGAAAATGGACGGCGTCTGGAGTTCGACCTCGAAGTTCACGCCCGACGGCAAGCGGTTCTGGAGCGCGGCGACGCGGGCGCGTGTTCGGCCCAACGCCATGTTCATGTCCGTTGACGGTGCGAAGTCCAAGGACATCTCCGTGGCGCCGCGAATGGTTTTCGAGCGCACCCGAATGATGCCGGGCACCATTGTGACCGCCTCCTCCACGGGCCGAGTCACGCCGACCAGCATGTTCTCCACGCTGTCTTCGCCGCGTTCCGCAATGACCACGACGCGCGGAAACGCCACGTCGGGATAGATGCTGCTGGGCAGTTGAAAGAACGACACCGCGCCCACAAGCGACAGCGCCGCGGTGGCCAGATAGATGAACTTCCGATGTCGCCAGGCGAGTGGAACGATATTCATTCGTAGCCCACCTCCACGCGTGTGCCGTCCGGCAGGTTGTAGGCTCCATCCACGATCACTTCCGCGTTTGGCGGGATGGCGCCCTTGACCGCGCAACGCCCCTCCGCGTCGCGGCCCAGTAGCGCCACCAACACCTTTTCCGCGACGCGTTTCGGGGTCACGACGTACACAAACGTCTGGCTCTGCTCTTGTGTCAGAGCCGATTGCGGCACGACGCAGCTCTCCGGCGTCTGGCCCACCGCGATCCAGGCCATCACGAATTGGCCTGGATTGAGCACTGGGACGGCCCCGTCCTTCGCGCGGCCCGCCGACTGAAGCAGGCGCACGCGCACGGGCAGCGTGGCCGCGCCGGGGTGCACCGACGCGGACACGGCCTCCACGACCCCGGCCGCTTCCTCTCCGTCCGCGTTCACGGAACGCAGCCGCACGCGAGCGCCGGGCCGGAGGCTCGCCGCGCATTCCGAAGGGGCGTTGACGATCGCGCACAACTCGCCGGGCGCCACGATCTGCCCGAGCGTCGCGCCGGCGTCCACGTGCATGCCCGAGTGCAAATTGAAATGGGCCAGCTCGCCGGATTGCCCGGCCGCAATGGCGCACCACTGGAGTTGAAGCTGCGCATTCTGAGCGTCCGCCTTTGCCTGCGCGACGCGGGCGCGCAGCAACGCAAGCTGCTTGGGCTGAATCGCGGTTTGATACGTCTTCAGATTGTTTCGAGCCGCGGAGAGCTTCGCCTCCGCCACGCGCACGGCCTCTTGCGCTTCCGCGGCTTGCCGCTGCGAGACCAAGTTGTCCTTGGACAGCTTCTGATAGTGGTCGGCGATGCGTTGCGCCTGCGTGAACGCGGTTTCAGCTTCCTTGACCGCAAGTTGCAGTTCGGCGATTTGGCGCACTCCGTCTCCGGTTTCGGCTTTCGCCAACTAGGCCTCGTTTTCCGCAAGCACGGCTTGGGCGCGGGCCAACGCCAGGTCGTAAGGCCGCCGGTCGAGTTCGCATATCAACTCGCCCTTCTTCACCCTGTCCATGTCGCGCTTGAACACCTTCGCCACGACGCCGCTGGCGCGGGCCGTCAAGGTTTCAAGACCATTGGGCCGGCACTCGATGCGGCCGGGCGCAATCAGCCATCGCTCCACGCGGCCGCGGCGAACGCGGCTCACCTTCACGATAGGCCACCGCGGCTTCTGGGGAGCATCCGAGGGCGCCGGCCCGGGCTTGGCGCCTCGCGCCATTGCGAAAAACACCGCGGAAAGCCCCACAGCCACAAGAGCTGCCAGCGGGGGGAGCCGAAAACGCCGCGCCGAGGCCCCGCTGGCCTTCATGTCTTTCTTGCTCATGGCCGAAACTCCCTGTTGTCAAGAATGGGGCCGTACGGGAACGTGCGAAGAGCGCGTCTGAAACGTCGCCCGTGCACGCCCCTATTATCCCCCATGAAGATGAACCCCCTTTGAGCCCCGGATGACGCTTTCCTTACACCGAGATGAACCGAATTTAAGCGTACGCCAAAAGGCTATTCCCCATGGCCGGGCTGCCAAGCCCACACGCTCAACGCGGATGTCCGATACGCGACGGACATCGGTCCCGCGCCACAGGCAGGCCCGAGCGCACACCCGTCGTCATCAGCAAGAGACTCGCCCGCGGCGCGAGGCGGATCGCGGCCGCGGGCCAGCACATGTGGTGATGAGGGGACTGGTTTCAACCGGGGCCACGCGTTGCATTCCACGTGCTGATAGCGCATAATCCGCGCAGGCCGTAGGGGTAGGGCATCCCGCGTTGAGATGTGGGCAAGGTGCAGGCGCGTGGCCCATGTCCCTTGCCTGCCGCGCGGCTATAATGGGATCGCCTGAACTATTTCGTTTGGAGAGGCTAATCCGTGAAGCATCTGGTCGCCGGCATCCTGCTCAGCATGGGGCTCGCATCGGCCGCGGAGCCGGTCGTGGTGTACCTCAGCGACATGGCCGCAAATGGGGAATTGGTGCACGAACAACGGTGGGGCAAGCTCGGCTTGGACGTGGCCGCGCACTCCTCCAAACCGGGGACTCCGCTTCGCATCGGGGGCACGACGTTCAAGAAAGGGCTGGGGCACCACGCCGATGGCAAGATCACCGTGCCGCTCCGCGGAGCGTATCTGTCCTTCCACGCGGCCCTCGGCGTCCAATGGCAGAAGGGCGGCCGCGGGAGCGTGCGGTTCCGTATCCTCGTCGATGGCAAGAAAGTGGTCGAGCACGGCCCCGTGTCGGACAGTGATCCAGCGCGCACGATCGACGTGCCGTTGGCCGGGGCAAAAGAGCTGTGCTTGGTCGCGGACAGCAACGGCGACGGCATCATCTGCGACATGGCGGACTGGGCCGACGCGCGGCTGGTGCGCGATCCCAGTGTGCGCATCCTCACGTTCGGCCGGCCGCAAGTCGCATTCAGCGGTAAGCCCGCGCAGGAGCCGGAGAGCGGCTGCGCAGGCGGAGTGTCGATCGTAGCGCAGGCCGGAGGGCCGCAGGTCTTGCTGATGGGTGAGCCGCTGTCGCGAGCCCTGATGTGCCTTCGGGGCGAGGAGGAGGCGTCTCTCAGCATTCGCGTGACGGGCGCCAGCGGGCCGCTTCGCGTGGCGGCAGACGTGACGCTGGTCTCGGGGAGCGAGGTCGAGACGATGCTTGCCATTGGCGAGAAAGCCTCCCGCCGCAAGTTGGGGGGGCGCACCCGGAGCGGACGGCCTTCGTCGTCCGTCGGAACGCGAACGCGTTCCGCTCCGAGCCAGCGCGAGGCAGTCACGCTGGAGAGCCGCTGCAACGACGCCTCGGGCCAGTACGAGATCGTCTTCAGTGCGCGTGGCCTCGGTGGGGAGGCTCAGGTCCGGCTCGAACGCCTTCGCTACGCGCTCAACGGCGGCGACTGGCTCGGTTTGACGCTCCCTCTCATGCGGCGCGTCCGTGAGCAGATCCCGCCGCCCCAACTCCCCGAATTCAGACCGGGCATCGCCGAGGAGCTGATCGAGTGGGACTGGCGCATGCACGACGGCATCGGTACCGCGAGGGAGCGCGTCTCGTGGCGAGAAGCGATCGACAACGTCTTGGCGGCCGGCGACCGGCTCGTGGCCGACCTGGCCTGCCGCGAGGTCGGCCTTGGCGGTCTGCTACGCGAGTGGGAGGCGTGCCGCGGCCAACGCCACGCGCTGACGGACGCGGCCAATGATCGCGAGTGGGAGCAACTGTGGCGCCGCGTGCACTGGTTCCGCCGGCGCATCGTCTTCGCGGACCCCATTGTCACCCAAGACCCGATCCTCTTCGTGAAGCAGGTCCCGTCGAGCTTCAGCCATCAACTGACGCAATACTATGGCATGCACGCGCGGCCCGGGGGCGGGGTGTTCGTGCTGGACGCTCCTGGAGAGAGCATGAAGTGCCACGA
>JAJRTI010000250.1 GCA_024278415.1 Planctomycetota bacterium
CGCTTGTAGTGGCGACCGTTAGGGCGCCCTCTGCGCCGATGGCGATTCGCCACCCGAGCGGAAGGCCCTCACGGGCCTACTACAAACGCGACGTCGCCGGCTTTCGGCGCCCCAGCACAGGTAGGACAACTGGGGTTTTGCCAGTGGCTCATATGATTCTGTGTTCCGTTCCTCTTTGTGGTCCTTTGTGCCTTGGTGTCTTTGTGGCCTCCGATGGGGAGCTTCACTCACACGAAACGGCGAAGCCGCCTGGAACGCTAAAGTGCAATTCAGGATACCATCAACGCGCGCACATTAGCGTATCCTCATCCCAACTTCAAGCGGGCGTTGACTCGCCGCGCGCCAAGTGATACCTTTAGCGCCTACCCTGCCGTTGCCCATGGCTGCGGCCAAAGAGGTCCACAGCGAAGGATTGGATCCATCCATCCAACCATCCCTCCCGCATGCTGGCGCATGCGGCTACCTATCCAATTTGCCCTTCCTCACAGGAGTTCCTCATGTACGTCGGACGCATCGTCGCTATCGGCCGCAACAAGGCCGGCAAAGTTGCCGCCATGTACCGCGTGTCGTCACGCTCCTTCCCCAACCGCACTGCCAAGATCGGCGACACGGGCATCTCCATTGTCCCGCGCGAGGGGCACGAGGGCGATGTGTTCAAGAACCCCTACATCGCGTACAACTGCGTCAAGGTCGTGGGTGACATCGCGATCGCAACCAACGGATCGCACACCGACCCCATCGCAGAGAAGGTCGCGTCCGGCATGAGCATCCGCGACGCGATGGTCATGTCCCTGATTGCGCTCGACTACGAGAAGGACGACTACAACACTCCGCGTATCGCGTCCGCGGTCCGGGCCGGTGGCGACACGGGCTTCCTCGGCGTGGTGCGGCACGATGGCCTGAACGTGCACGAACTGCCCCTCGAACCCAACTCATGCTTCTACCTCGCGACGTACGAAATCAGCGACGTCATGCCAGACCAAACGGACACGTTCGACATTGACAGCCCCGACGCCGCGGCCCAGTACGTCATCGACGGCGGCAAGTTCGCGGACCTCGAACGGCCCATCACGTCGGCGGTCGCGTTCCAAGATGGCGACGGGTTCGCTTTCGCAACCTCAGAGGTCGAGTTGCAGAACGGTTGATGGTCCCATGACACGACACCCCTCGGCGAGCATCCCGGCTGCCCGCGCGGCAAGCCTTGCCGCGCTCGTGCTGGTCGCGTCCGCGTGCGGCGTGTCCTGCAAGCGCGACACGTCGCCCGCTCCCGTGTCCTTCGGCACAGCCACGATCCAGATCAAAGGCAAGGCGATCACGGTCGAGGTCGCCAACACGGACGAGCAACGGAATCGGGGGCTCATGTACCGCGACGCGCTGCCAAAAGACAGCGGCATGCTGTTTGTCTACAAGCAGGAACTCCCCCTCGCCTTCTGGATGAAGAACACGCTCATCCCTCTGGACATCGCGTTCATCAAGGCTGACGGATGGATCTGCGACATCCAGCAGATGGAGCCAGGGGACTTGGGTAGCTACAAGGCGGCCATGAACGCGAAGTTCGCCTTGGAGATGAACAAGGGCTGGTTCGAGGCCAACGGGATCAGTGTTGGGGATCAAGTCCAAATCCCGGCAGACGTGGCCGCAACAGAATAGAGCCGCGGCAAGCCTCCCGGTCGTTGCCAACCTTCGGGAGGCTTGCCGCGGCCCCAGTGGTTCGACCGCCTCGCTTCATCTTCCAGAATCGCTTGGGTCGAACTGTTTCGGGCCAATCCCCACACATTCGGTGATGCCTGCCCGGACCGCGAGCATTTATGTGTATGCACGCGGCCTGCAATGCTACGATACAGTGAAGCTGAGACGCGCCGCCCTGTCGCGTTGGTTTCCAACGCCCAATGAAAGAAACGAGGTGCAGACGCCATGCTAAGACACGCATTGCTTGTGTCCGCCATCGTGGTCGGATCCATGGAAGTCGCTGTGGCGCAAGAGACGCTTCGCCCGCGCCGGCGACCAGGGGGCGTCAATCGCGCCGAGATCACGGACGCATTCAAGGAACTCGACAGGACTGTACGCAGACGGCCGGCCCGTCGCATTGAAAAGATGACCGCGCCAGACTTGGTGCTACGGTCGCTCGTGGCGTCGCCTACTCAGACAGTGGCTGGGCAGCGCGTCACCGTGTCAGCTCAGGTGCAGAACTTCTCGACCACAAGCGTGCGCACGGCCGCGTTGAGCGTGGTCGCCAACGACCAAACCATCTACACGAAAGAACTGGGCCGCTTGGATGCCATGGAGACCAAACATGTCTCATTCTCTTGGCAAACACCCAACGATGGGGTTTGGCGACTCAGCGGGCTGGTCCGGTCTGGCGCCATAGGCGCGGAAAAGTTCACGCGCAACAACAGACGATCTTGCCAAGTGCTGGCCTTGCGCCCAAGGCGCTACGATGTGCAAACCGCAGCCCGGTTGCTGAAGGCCGGCGCGCCCATGCAGGCTCTGGTCGATTACGCTTCGGTTCACGGAAAGCTCCCGGAGCGATTTGTGCCCTATTCCTCGGGGCCTTACCCATTCGGCCAGAAACAGCTCACCACTCCATGGCCGCTGATCGACGGGCATCGCGGCCCAATACTGAAGCTGGCGTCCAAGGGCAAGGGCATGTTGAGTTGGAACGTCGCCGGAATCCCGGGTGCGGCTCGAATCGAGTACGAAATCACGTACGGCAAGACATATTCCAATCTGGCAAAGGATGAGCCTGGACGAGTGGCAACCGGAGTGGTCAAGGCCACCCAAGGCGCGCATTGGATCGACTTCGCCAGCTTCCCACAAGGTTTGGGCACGTATTACGTGCGCGTGGCCGCGCAGAGCGTCAAAGGCAAAGACCTGGCGCTGCGTTCCCAGCCGGTGATCGTTAGGCTCGTAAAGGTCTTACCCGCACCGCCGCCCCCACCACCGCCACCAGGCGGGGCCCAATGGGGGAAACCGAACACCACGAGATGCTGGCTTGTCGACGAGATCGGGAACAATCTTCCCAGCGAATGCACCTACCCGGGTTGGGCCTTCGACAACTCGCCGCGCTACCTACAATGGACAAGTAGAATCGATGCCTGTGCACAAGCCCGCGTCGAGTGCTTCGCCATGGTCGGCCACTATTACAAGCCGCCTCCAGTGCAATCCCTCGTCTCGCAAGGCGCGCCCGCCGGCTCGCCCTATTTCGGAATCAAAGGCGCCATCGACCTGCGCAACACATTCACGAAACTCACGCCAAACCAATCCTATATGATTCGCGCGACCCCGCTCAATAGCTTGCAGCAGCCCTGCGGCTCGCCATCAGATTGGCTCACGGTGGCTGTGGCGCCAGGCGGGCAATATGTGCGCGGCGCGCTAATCCGGGGGCAATACCTCGGACCCGGCACAGCGAAAGGCCGGCCGTTCCCCGCCAAGGCTCTGCAACGAATCCGAATTACGCCACATTTCGGTTGCAGCAAGAACGACCACAGCAAGTTCTACATCCAGTTCAGTCAGGCCGTGGACACCGCATCTGTCGAAAAGGCTTTGACCATCTGGCCGCCGTGGCCCGACGTGGAGTTCAAGTGGTACGACGGAAACAGTTTGCTCGGCGTGGGGCACATGAGCAACATCTGGTTCGACACGGTGTACACGTTTACGCTGGGCAAGGCCGCGCGTCTGGCCAATGGCGCGCACTTCCTCGCCGCCGATATTCAGTGGCGAGCCAAGACGTATCCTTATGTGAGCAACGTCATCTACGCCAAGTTGAATGTGCTCACTCCCGAGGTGACACTCCCGGTTGACGACAAGCTGAGATTCAGCTATCAGACGCAGTATGCCCAACGGATTGAGTGGAACATCACAAACGTCTATGGCTACCAGACCAGCGGAGGGCCGGCGCTGCAAGGCGGCGCTTTCGAGTTCCGGGTCCGCGGCATGCTACCGAAGGCCCGGCAACTCACAAGCAAACCCTATGTAAAGTTGATCATGACCAACGCACTGGTAGACCGCGTTCTCGCCGAGCCCTTCAAGGTCAAGGTGTTGCCTGCGGCGAACGCGGATTTGGCGGTCACGAGCGTCAGCTTTACCAGCGGCCATCTCATAGTGGGCGTGCAGAACTTCGGACCGGACACCGTTCCAAATGCGTTTCTGAAAGGCATCAACTTGGATGTGCGTCTGGTTTATACTCCATGGGGAGTCATCGATTCGGAAACCACGACACTCGCAGCGGCCGCGGGAAACGCCGACTTAGCCCCATACGGCGCCCTATCTATAGCGCCAACGTTAAAGAAGATTCCGGGCGGTTTCCTCACGAGCAAAATCAGCTTCGCGCGCGCGTTGATCAACCTATCGGTGCCGACGAACCTCGTGCATGACGTAAAGATGAGCAACAACGGAACTGTGTTTACGAAGAAGTGAGAGATCGCGCAGGCCTCCGCACAACGATGGGCAGGAATCTATCCAAACGAGGCCCCGTGAGGCCGGGCGGCCGACATCCCCTCCCGAAGGTTGCCTACCTTCGGGAGGATTGCTGCACCGCGTGAGAACGTCCAAAGGGCTTCAAGCCTTCGGGAGGGCGACGGGAATCCCGAAGGCGCAGTCGGCAGGGCTGCGGCAAGCGTGTGGATTTGCGGAGCGTCCCTTACCGCCCCAACACCTGGACCATCTCATTTAGAAACGCCCGTCGCAACGCGTCGTAGCCCCGCTCGTTCGGATCTTCGATGATCGAATACCAGTACGTCGCGTCCGACCAGTGGTAATGCTTCAGTCAGAACTTCGTGCAGTGCAGGCCGTGTCCCAGGAATAGGGCGTGCATGTCGACCAAGTGCACGAAATCGTGCTTGGCCGCACACCGGGCGATCACGTCGTTATAGGCCGCGAGCAGCTTCAAGCCGTCCGGCCAGTGCGGCAAGCCGGTCATGCCAACGCTGCCGGTGCCGTCTGTAGGGTCGTAGATGTTGGCCAGGAAGATGTGGCAGCCGCCGGGGAAGCGCGCTTTCACTGTGAGCACCATCTGGTTGAGCAGCCGCTCGTAGTTCGCCACCCACGGCTTTGCCTGCGCGAGCGTCGCACCGTACATGGCATGCTCCCGCGGCGGCGACTGGCCGTAGTCGTGGATGAGGTCGTTGCCGCCCGTCGTCATGACCACGATGCCGAGCACGTCCTCGGGCTGCGCCTTCAGCTTGGGGAGCTGGACCTGCACGTGATGGTCTGGGGTCGTGCCGGACACGGCAAGGTTCAGCGCGTCCAACTTGGGGAACACTGCGGCCAGGCACTTGCCCCGCATGTCCTCCCATTCGTCCTCAGGGTTGGCCGCCAGCCGATCGAAGTAGCTGTAGCCCCTCCGCGCACCGAATCCTTGCGTTACGCTGTCGCCAAGGCCAACAAGCAGGACTAGACGCTCGCTCCACACGCGCTGAAATGGGCCGTCTGATACGCTCGGCCCAGCCGGCCCGCTGCCAACCGGGAACGAGAAGAAGCAGCGGAACACCAACGCCGCGCCAGCGGCCAACACCAGCGCGGCAATCAGCCACGGCAGTGCTCGACGCCGGCGCTTTCCTGCCCTCCCTGCTCCCTCACTCCTGCTCGCCAGGAGAATTGGGCCAGACATGACAGACCTCCTCTCAGCAGAGCCGCGGCGTGGAAGCTATCCCTACACAACCTTGGACGCGAGCCGCGGCCGCTGAGTTCCCGCGAGCCGTTGGGCCACTGACCACAAGGTTGCGTCGAGCCAGCGCTCCACTTGCTGCGCGACTCCATCCTCATGGGCCTACATTCCTGTAGCAAGAGGCCGCGAGTTCATACACGATGGTAGGGTATCGCGCGTGGCGCAGGGACATGACCCGCTCAAAAAGGGCGATTACACGGGCTATTCGGGTGCGAAGGGGAGGCGGCATGGGAGTTGCTAAATTTATCGGTTCATTTTTTGGGCTGCAACAATTCAGCCGCACCCCGCGGGGCAAGCACCCATGCTTTCCAGCGACTCTCTACCCAAGCGGTGAAGCCTGCGCCTCGGGCGGGAAACCTGGCGGGCATACGAAGCGACGGAGCTGTTGTTGCAGGCGCTTGCCCTTTCTCTCAGACACGCAAGGAGTGTTGATGTGAAATTCAGACTGGTGGCCTTGATAGGCGCGGCTCTCTGGTTCGCCAGTGGTGTCGCGGACGCGGCCGACGCCGGCCCGCAGAACCTGGCTTCGTGCACGGACACGTTGTTCCTGCTGCTGGGCGCGGTCATGATTCTGGCCATGCACGCGGGGTTCGCGTTCCTCGAGGTCGGATCGGTTCGGAGCAAGAACCAGGTGAACGCTCTGAACAAGATTCTCTGTGAATGGTCATTCTCCACACTGTTGTATTTCCTCATCGGCTATCGCATCTCCTACGGCATCTCGCTGCTTGGGCCGCCGCAGCAGGTGGGCGGGCCGAACGGAGTGGAATACGTGCGGTTCTTCTTCTTGTTGGGGTTCGCCGCGTGCATTCCGGCCATCATCTCCGGCGGCGTGGCGGAACGGGCCAAGTTCTGGACCAACGCGCTGGCCGGCGCGCTGTTCGTCGGGTTCGCGTATCCGCTCATCGAGAGCGTCACGTGGGGCCAATACAACTCGTGGTTCGGGTCGGCCCAAGGCTGGCTGAGCCAGAAGTTTGGCGCGCCGTTCCACGACTTCGCGGGCTCGGTCGTCGTGCACGCGACGGGCGGGTGGCTCGCCCTGCCCGCGATCTTCCTGCTGGGCGCGCGGTATCGACGCTATGAGACGGACACGATCAAAGTCAGCAGCATCCCCTTCCTCGCCTTGGGCAGTTGGATCCTGATCGTCGGTTGGTTCGGGTTCAACGTCATGAGCGCGCAGCGAATCGGAGGCATCTCCGGGCTGGTGGCGATCAACTCGCTCATGGCCATGGTGGGCGGTGCGATCGCCGCGCTATTCGTCTCCAAGAACGACGCGGGCTTCGTGCACAACGGCGCGCTGGCCGGCCTGGTGGCGGTCTGTGCGGGGTCGGACCTGTACCACCCCATTTCTGCTCTAGTTGTGGGCGCGGTCGCCGGCGTGATCTTCGTGTTGCTGTTCCAAGTGGAGACCGGGGCATGGCGGATCGACGACGTGCTGGGCGTGTGGCCGCTGCACGGCGTGTGCGGTGCGTGGGGCGGCGTGGCCGCCGGCATCTTCGGGCAGACCGCGCTGGGCGGGCAGGGAGGCGTCGCCTTCCCCTCGCAACTTCTTGCCACCGCGGCTATCTTGCTCTTCTGCCTCGTCACGAGTACAGTCGTTTACGGATGCCTGAAGCTCACGGTGGGCATCCGGCTCAAACCGCACGAGGAACTCATTGGCGCCGACCTCGCTGTGCACATGATCCAGGCGAGTCCGGAAGAAGCGCTGTAACCCAAACGCCTCGCGCGGCGAACCCATCGGAGAACCGACCCCATGAAAATGATTGTCGCCATCATTCAGCCAGAGAGGCTCGACGCGGTCAAAGAAGCCCTGTTCCACGCGGAGGTGCACAAGATGACCGTGAGCCGCGTCCGCGGCTGCGGCCAGCAGAAGGGGTATGCCGAAAGCTACCGGGGCCAGATTCGAGCCGTCAACTTGTTGGAGAAAGTGCGCCTGGAGATCGCGGTGAACGACAACTTTGTGGAGCCCACGATCCAGGCGATTATCAAGGGAGCGAGGACGGAGCAGATCGGCGACGGCAAGATATTCGTCATGCCCCTGGAGGAGTGCGTCCGCATCCGAACCACCGAGACAGGATCGCCGGCCATCGGGTGAGCCGCACCCAATGCCTGCCTGGCAGGTGGAATTCAGGCGTTCGACGCCGCTAGTGCACTTTCTGTGGCTCGACCGCCACCAGCATCGGCGCCATCGGCTCCAGGAAGATCTCCTTGCCCACGGGCATGCCGGTCAGCAAATTCATGCCCCCCACGGGTTTGCCGTCAAGCTGCAAGCGCACGGTGGCCGCCACGCGAGTGTGGTTGCAGAGGTTGACGATCCACCGGCCTTGGCGCCGCGCGTAGCGCACCTCGACGCCCCACGCGGAATTCCCCCGGCCATCCGTCGCGCGGACGCGGCGCTCGACGCCCCACTGCGACATGAGCGACTCGAACGCTTGGTGCAGTTCGGCGCTTGTCTCCGGCCTTGCGATGCGCTCGCCCACCTGCCGCGCCGGCTTGCGTGCGCGTTTGTACTCGTCGAAGCCGAAACACTCGCCCACGCAGACCACCTTGCCTCCCGCGGCTTTGAACTTCGCCAGGGCGGCCAGCGACGCATCCGGCACGTGCGTCGCTTGGGGCACAACGATTACCTTGGCGCTCCTCAAGGGCAGCGGAGTCTCGCCGGCCGCGTCGCGCGCAAGTTGGCGTTCGGTCACGAATCCCAAGGGCACGCCTAAGAAGCTGAGCGCCTCGTACGCCTCGCATACCGCGCTGTCGTGTGAGTTGCCCTGCACGATCGAGGCCAGCGACCAGAACACGAGGATCTGCGGGCGCACGCGCTGGAGCGCGGTGACTTGCGGCGCGAGCCGGTTCAAGTCGAGACACGCCCGGCCCACAGCCTCCGCACTGTCCGGCCGGTGCATGATGCTGCCCGCTGCGCTCGACGCGGGGTTGTACGTCCGCTGCCACACCCAGATCGTGGTTGCGCTCTGTCCGTGCACGGCCTCCTGCCACAGCGTGCTGTACACGTGCTGGGGCGGGATCACATCGAGGTCGCGGTCGACGATGATGTGGTTCTCGGAATTGAAGATTGGCTTGTCCGCGACGCTCCGCTGGAAGTCGCAGGCCATGTTCGCTCGCAGCCACCCGCTCGTCCACTCGCCCCGCCGGCGGTACCAGCGGCAGAGGTCGTTGCCGTTGATCTGGCTCAGTTGGCCGAACAACTCTGGGGAGACGCTCCAGATGCCGTGCAGGCTCTTGCGGAAGTGCGCGCTCATCATGATCTTCGCATGCACCGGCACGCGCGGGGCCATGCTGTGGATCACGTCGGCCATCCACTTGTGGAACGCGGCGAATTGCTCTTGGTTGAACAACGTGAAGTCGTAGGCCAGCGGGCCCGCCCCGTACTTATTGCCGGCCGGCACCGGCACGTCCTGGAAGCTGGCGTACTTCGATCCCCATCGCCGGTTGAGAGTGGCCACGTCGCCATGCTTCTTGCGCAGCCACTCACGCCACATCGCAGGAATATACCGGCACTTGCTTAGCTTCACGTCGATGGGTTCGTTGCTGAGGCAAAGGCTGTGCAGCGCGGGGTGGTCCTTGATGCGGGGAATGACGCGGCGCAGGAATTTTTCGAGCACACCGCGGGCTTCGGGCGCGTGCACGCAATACTTGAAGAAGCCGCCGGAACAGTCCTTCAGGTGCGGCCACTTCTCCAGCGCCCACTGCGGGCAGTAGTGGGGGCTCAGCAGCAGGTTCACGGCCACGTTCGCCTTGGCCGCGCGGTCGCACACGGCCAGGAAATCGTTGATCGCCGCATCGCTGACCACGCCTTCCTTCGGCAGCACGCTGCGGGGCCCGAACTCGATCTGGATCATGTTGCAGCCGTATGCGGGGAACTTCTCCACGTCCTTGCGCACTTGCCCGAAGTGGCCATACCCGACGAAGAAGAACGGCCTCGACTGTGGCGGCGCTTTCTGGGAAGCGAGCCATTGGTCGCCAATAAACGACGGCCCATCGATGCGTAACGGCTGTGTGGTGTAACGCTGCGTTCTGAGTGCGGGGCCTCGCCCGGCGAGGAGGGCCTGGGCTTGCGCTATCCGTCGCCGCGCCAGGTTCTCCATGACGACAGCCGCGTCCCATGCGCGGTCCGCGTGGTCATTGGCCAAATCCTCCTGCGCCCAGCGCGAGAAGTTCTCCAACACCGTCAGCGTCACACGGGGGTAGGCGTCGAGCCGCTTCTCCGCCAGCGAGTCCACGAGCCTCCGCAGTCGCCCGGCCAACGCGCCCACCAAATCGATCTGCCGCGAAATGCTTTCCTTCGTATACAGGCGGACGCGTCGGCTCCCGCGAGCGAGCGTGCGGTTGCCCTGCAACAGCACCGCTTCGATCTCGTACTCGCCGTTTTCCTCGGCTTCGATCGCCGCCTCGAACCGGATGCGCCAAGCGCCGGCCTTTAGGTCGAGCGTGGCCTCCCCTTTCGCGGCCAGCTTGCCGGCCGGATCCATGAGCCGCACACGCACGAGCGCGTTCGGTATGTCTTTCGGCAAGTACGCGGCCCCATCCGCGCGGAAGCCACCGCTGCTAAAGTAGCAGGCTTCGGGCGGGTACTTGCTCGGCGCCCAGTATGGTTCGACCGCGCCATACCGGCTTGGCTTCGCGGGCCTCATCCACGGGCCTATCTCGATGATCGCTTGATCGTGGGCGGCCCTATCCACATACGGCGACGCGTCCCAGCCCTCTTCGAGCTTGATGTCGTCCACCCAGAAGCCCCCAGTGGGGCTCTCCGTGACAATCATGAACGGGATGCTCGTCTCATCGGACTTCGTCACGAACGACTGCTGCACGCGCACCCACTTCCCGCGTGTGGGATAGAACTGGCAGCGCACGCGCCAGCCCGTGGCTCCGCCCACCCAAGCCGTGCCTGGGTTCTGGCTCATCACAAACGCCGATACGGTGTAGGGAGTGTCCGGCTTGACCCTGATCCCCCCTACCACGCCAAACCACCCGTACACCTGCGCGCCGAAGGGCGTGCCGTTCGTGAACTTGATCGACCGCTGGCCGCTGTGCGCGACCGTGTCGTCGATCGTCATGGCCGCGTCCGTGTTGCGCTTGTCTAACATCCAAAACTTGGGCCGCACGCCATCGACAATTTCGAACGAGGAATTGGGCACGAGGTTCTCACGCCGGCCTTGCGGGGTGACCACGAGCCGCGCGGTTCCGGTGCCGATGGGGAGCGTGGCCACAAACGGCGACGCGGCCGGCCCTCTCTCGAGTTGTACATCGTCCACCCACAGAGCTTCGGTCGGGCTTTCCGTGAGGATCATGATCGAGACCGAGCGTTCGCCGGCCTGGGTCTTGAAACTGCCTGACACGCGCCGCCAGCCCTGAGTCTTCGCCGGGAAAGCCACGCGGCAGCCCCACTTGCCGATCCATGCCCTGCCGCCGGCCTCGGTCTTCACGTAACACGACACGGTGTACTGCCGGTTCGGAAGCACGTCGACCCGTTGGACAAGACTGCTGTACACGTGTGGCGACTGGGGCGAGAGGTTGGTCAGCTTCAGCGAATACCTGCCCGACCGCGCGACCGTGGCATCGACGGTGAACGACGCCTTGGCCCGGCCCTGGCGCCAATTCCAGTACAGCGGCTTGCCCTTCGAGACCAGTTCGAAGCTGGGGTTGCTCAGCAGGTTGCGCTCGACGGCCTGCGCATGAGCGACAAACCAGGCGAGCGCCGCGGCTATGACAACGCGATACGGCATGGGTCACCTCTTGTCCAAATCGGTGCAAGCAAAGCGGGCTGGGTCCACAATCGAGTGGCGGAAGGCCTTCGCCTTCCGCCACGACTGACCGATTGTCTCAACATCGGAATGCGAAAGCATTCCGCTCCAACTTCGGGCGGGTTCCATGCGGCCGACTCCGGCTGCATTCGTCTGCCCGCTCTGCCATCCCGGGTCACGGTCCACTGTTTCGCGGAGCCGCGCTCACCCCCTGCTCCGCAGCAGAAAGAAGACGGTGATCGCGTTGTGGGTCATGTGGATGGCGATGGGTGCGGCAAGTGTCTTGGTGCGGTGGAACGCCCACGCCAGGAGCAGGCCCAGCAAGAAGATGGGCAGCACGGCCAGAGCGGAAACGTGCAAAACCGAAAACATCGCGGCACTCAAGAACATGGCGCGCCGGGGGCCAACGTTCTCTCGTAACGCCGAGAAGAGGAAGCCTCTGAAGAGAAGTTCCTCGGTGATCGGCGCGGCCACAATCACAATCGCGGCCACCGTCGCCAGTAAGCCCAGGGAAGTCTCCTGGGCGACCATATCCACGACCGCTTGGTCATCCAGCCGCTCGCCAATTTTCACGGCGACCACGCGAATCAACTTCACCGCCCCCATGAGCAGGGGACAGAAGCACGCATAGAGCGCAACACCCCACACCACGTTGTGAACGGCGTTTTCCTGGCTCAGCCCGAAGTCCTTCAGGCGCTTGCCTCGCCTCAACTCGCCCAGCAGCACCACGTAGAAACAGACCACGACGTGAGCGAACGTCAGGGACAACATGTCCGCAACCTTGGAGGCGTTTTCGGGCATGTTCTTTGGCGCCAAGACCCTGCCACTCAGGCTCGCCAGACCCAGTACGCCAACGTAGAACACGGCGACCCGGAGGAGATCCCCGTACGTCCACAGTTGCGTTTCCGCCGGTTCGAGCGCGTATGACCTGGCAGACCTCAGCAGGATGGCCGCGTAAACGAACATCGCGGCCACGCCGAATGCGACCGTGATCATCGCCGCAATGTAAGACAGCTCCAGCCAGCTCATCGCGCCTGTCCGCCTACAGCTTGGACCCAGACCTTTCGGCTGCGAGGGCCGTCGAATTCACAGAAGTAGATCCCCTGCCATGTGCCAAGCTGGAGCCGGCCATCTTCAATCGGCACAGCCTCCGAAGCTCCCACCATCACCGCCTTGATGTGCGAGTCCGAGTTGCCTTCCATGTGCGTGTACCCGGCCGACTCGGGCACGAGTTGGCTCAGCATCGCCTCGATGTCGCGGGCGACCGAGGGGTCTGCACTCTCGTTGATCGTAACCGCAGCCGTCGTGTGCGGCACAAAGACGTAGCACACGCCGGATTGCACTCCTGTCTCATCGAGCGCGCGCTGAACATCCGGGGTGATGTCGAGCATTTGCGTGCGCGAGTGGGTGCGGATTGTGATGGCAGTCACGCGGCGAGGCTCCTAGTGCAGTCATGGCCCGCAGCCAAGCAGGAGCGGACGGCCTTCGCCGTCCGTCGAAACGCAAAGGTGTTCCGACTGATCCCCTGATGGGAACAACCCATGGTACAAGTCCGCCCGCAGTGGATCAAGCGGGGCGAGTTGGGGGACGAGACACCGCGGGCATCGCGGCGGATGACTTGCGAGCCAGCCGCGATTCTGGCATCATCACATCATGTGCGCCTGGCCTTGCGCTTGGAATTGGCGCAGAACATCGCGAAGTGCAGCATTCCACAAGTCCGTATAGCCACGTGGCGAGATCCGCTGTTGGTAGCACGCACGCCAGTGCGTTCCGCCCTGGGGCTCTGCGGTGTGCCACGGTCCAGAGACGCTCTTACGAGCGTGCTACGAGCCCCCTCAATCCTCCACACGGACTTGCGGAATGCTGGGCAAGGTCTTTTGTCCTCCAGGGAGACACCCCTCTTGCGCATCGCCGTCAACGCCCTCTCCGTCACCAACATGAGCGGCCGGCACGTTCTGCTCGGCCACCTGATGCAGCTTGTGGAGCAAACGTCCGGAGCCCACGACTTCGTCGTGCTGTTCCACGGCCAAAACGCCGACATCCAGAGCGACCTCGGGCCCCACGTGGACTGGGTGGAGTGCCCCGCGCACACGGCACACTGGCTGCGAAGATCGCTATGGGAACGAAGCGCCCTGCCCGCGCTGCTGCGTGACCTGGCGGCGGACCTGCTCTTCTCGCCAGCGGGCATCGCCGCGCCAGCGGCCACCGTGCCACAGGTCGTGTTTGCGCAGAACCCTTGGTGTCTTGTGGGCGGTATCCGCCGAACGCTCGCGGAGCAAGGCAAGGCCCTGCTGCAACGCCGGGCGTACCGGCACGCCATGCGGGTCGCGCGAATGATGGTCTTCAATTCGCGTTTCATGCAGCAGGCGTACAGAGCGAATGCTGGGTTCGACGAGCCGTGCTCAGAGATCGTCTACCAGGCCGTGGACGAGGAGACCCACGCGACCGCGGCGAAGCTGAGGCCGTCTGTCCAACGGCACCCCCACCGCGTCCTGTCCGTCTCAGTGATGACCCCCCACAAGGACGTTGAGACCGTGGTCCGCGCGCTGGACCGCGTGAGGCGCAGGCATGGGATTGCCGCGGAACTCGCGTTGGTCGGGCCGTGGGCAGACCCTGCGTATGAGCAGCGCATTCGCCGTTTGGTTGCGGATTTGGGCCTCGAATCTGCGGTTTGCATCACGGGGCGGGTTCCCAGGGAAGCCCTCCACCGGCACTATGCGGAAGCGCGCGTGTTCTGTCTTATGAGCCGGTGTGAGTCCTTCGGGATCCCCGCGGTCGAGGCGCAAACGTTCGGCACGCCCGTGGTCAGCTCCAACGGCTGCGCGATCCCTGAGATCTGCGGCCAGGGCGGGTTGTATCCTGAGATCGGCGACGCGGAGGGGACCGCCGCTGCGCTGGCGCGGCTGCTCTCTGATGACGGCGCTTGGGCCGAGATGTCGCAGCGCGCGCGGGAGAACGCGGAGCGGTTCCACTGGCGCCTGTGCTCGAAACCGCTGCTGCGGATGTTCGAGATCGCAGGAGAACGGGGGGGATGACACGCGATTTCTGCGTGTCCGAGAGAGCCCCGTCGGCTGTGCCCCACGCACCGGCCGCCGCGGCAGGGTCGGCGCCCTACGCGTCCGGCGTGTTCCCGCTCCGCTGGCCCTTTTCAGCCGCCTCTTGGCTACCCGCTCCTGGTTCAGACGGATTGCTGCCCAGTTCGCCCTCCAACTTGGCGATGCACGCGGCCACGCATGCTGCGAGTTCATCGAGCGCGGCCCCCTCGCTGGGGTCCCGTGGCTCCGCGTGGCGTCGCTCCAGCCTAAGTTCTCCAAACTCGCGCCCGCCGTTGGCGATCGGGACCACGATGGGGCCCATTCCGGCCGTTGGGTTCTCGACGTAAGCCCTTTCCCAAACGCGGCGCTCCCCCGCGGGGCTCGCGGCTGATGGGACAGCATGCCCATTCAGTTCGAGACTGGCCCTGTCGAACTGGAGCAGATTCGCGACCGTGCTTAGAATGCCCCACACCGTGTCCAGGCTTTGCTCTTGTGCGATCGCCTCGGCCGCGGCGCGCACGAGTTCATGGCGAAACGCGAGCCGCCTTCGGAACTTGCCTCCGTGGAGGATGTGCTCTCGGATGCCATTGAACTCATAGTAGCCCAAACGGCTACAGGCCACGATGATGCCGATAAGCACCGCGGCGGCGACGAAGATGCTGTAACGGCTCGCGGCGGTGACCATCAACAGCGCGGTGGCGCCGAGGATAGCGGTCGTGCCGTAGAGGATGAGCACGACACGCCGGCTGGACAGTCCCTTGGCCAGGAGCATGTGGTGCACGTGCCGGCTGTCGCCCTCGAACAGCGAACGGCCCGACAGATACCGCCGCAGCACGGCGATCCCCGTATCGGCCAATGGCAGTCCGAAGATGAGCATCGGCACGAAGACTGCAACCGCGGTGTGGCCCTTCTGCGAACTGACGAGCGAGAGGGCCGCGAGCGTGCCTCCGAGAAACAGGCTGCCACAGTCGCCCATGAAAATGCTGGCAGGGGGGAAGTTATGGACCAAGAAGCCAAGGGCCACTCCCACCAACGAGACCGCGTAAAACATGCCGACGGGCCCCGTGGTGTGCAAGGCGGCCAAGCCCATGACCGCACCCGTGATCGCGGCGACGCCGGCCGCAAGCCCGTCGATGCCATCAAGCAAGTTGAATGCGTTGGTCACTCCCACGACCCACAGAACGGTCACGGGGAGCGCAAACGGCCCCAGCAAGAGCGAGCCCGCTCCGAAGGGGTTGGATACGTGGTCGATGCGGAACCCCACCGTGTAGAGGGCAATCGCGACCGCAATCTCCACGGGCAGCTTGAGCCTGGCCGTGCAGCCTTTCGTGTCGTCGTAGAGCCCGAGTGCAAACATGCTGCCCCCGGCAAGCATGATGCCCATGACCATGTGGGTATCGCCGAATAGCCTGCTCCAGCGGGGATCGCCGATGACCATGAAGACGCACAATGGCAGAACCCATGCGACGAACATGGCCACGCCACCCACACGCGGCACGGGCACTGCGTGAATCTTCCTGCGCCCTGGCTGGTCCAGCAGGGCCATGCGCAAGGCCCCAGCACGCACAAACGGCACCAACACCGTACAGAGCGTGAATGAGGTGACGAGTAAAGCCAGTGCAACAGCCGTCGTGCTCATCGCGTTCGGTCCCTCTCCTGCGGTGTGTCGTCTGCGCGGACCGAATGATCCAAGACGTCCTTGCCAGATCGCCGCGCCGCGCGACACTGCGACTCAAGCAACTCAAGCCAACGGCTGAGCGCAAAGGGCATGTCGTACGCCGCCAAGAAGGCTTGGCGCGCCCGACGGGCCATCGCATCAGCCAAGCGAGGCCGGTGGGCGAGTGCGACGAGGGCCGCCTTCAGGCCGGCCGCATCGCCTTCCTTGACGACCAAGCCGCATCGATGCTTGCGAATGATCTCAGCGACTTCGTTTGCCTCTCCACCCACGAGGACACAGGGCCGCCCCGCGGCCAGAATGCCGTAGAGCTTCGACGGCGCCATGAGCCCCTGCATGCACTCGCGGAGCGATATCAGGTGCACATCACCCGCACGCAGCGAGTCATGGAGCCGGTCCCGTGGCTGGTACGGCAGCAGCATGACGTTGGCCAGTCTGTCGCGCTCGACCCGTTCCTCGATGTCCCGTCTGTGTGAGCCATCTCCGACGAAAACAAACCTCACCGACGGGTCATCCTCGAACGCGCACGCCACATCCATGATCGTGTCGAACGAGTGGCCAACGCCCATGTTTCCAGAATACATAACTATGAAACAATCGTCCAGGCCGAGCTTCGACCGCAAGCCGGCCTGGCCCTCGGGCAAAGGGCGAAAAAGCTCGCCATTGGCCCAGTTGTGTACGATCACGGCTTTGCCCGCCGGCACTCCATGAGCCAATATCCTCGCGCGCATGAACGGCCCAAGCGCGACGACTGCGTCGGCATGCCGATAGATCAGCCGCGCGGCGGCCCGAGCGCCCCGGGCCGCGACGCCATCCGCCCGAATGGCGCCAGCGGCGATGGCGACTTCGGGGTAGAGGTCCATGCTCCATAGCACGAAGCGGCACCCGCGCAAGCGCTTGAGCAGGACGCCGACCAGCCCGACGAACGGCGGAGTCGTGAGCGCCACGACAACATCCGGCCGCTCCGAGAAAAGGCCTCGCAACGCGGCGAGGCCCATGAACGACACGTACGACGTGAGCCGGGCGAGGAGAGAGTTTCTCCGGAACGGCAGAGATGGCAAGCGATGGACGCTCACGCCCTCGGCACAGCCGGCCGTCTCGCCCGCGCGTGCGGAGCTGTCGCTATAGCCCGTGCGCGCGCAGATAACCGAGACGTGCGCTCCTTGCTTGGCCAGCCCCCCGCATAGGTCAGCGAGCAACTGCGCGGTAGCCGCGGCATCGGGGGCAAAGAACTGGTTGAGGAAGAGCACGCGCAAGACAGCATCCCCCAGTCATGATTCCGGCTCGCCCGTCGAAACGGTGCGAGGCTCGGGCGCCACGTCGTTGCGCAGGACACGAGGCCGGACAGGCTTGCATGGGTGGCCAACACAAACGGTCCAAGCGGGCATGTCCTCGAAGACGCTCGACCGCGCTCCAATGACTGCCCCCTCGCCCACGGACACGCCAGGCGAAATGAAAACATCCGCGCACACCCACGCACCATCCCCTATCACAACGGGCGCTGTTACCAGACGCATGTGGGGATCATCGATGTCGTGCGTGGCGGTGCAGATGAAAGAGTATTGCGAGACGGTCGCGTTCGCCCCCACAGTGACCGGTGCGACACAGTAGCAGTCCACGCTGTGGGACAGACAGGTGTTCTCGCCAAGCGTCAGGTTCCAGGGCGCCCAGATTTTCGTGGACGGCATAACCTCCACCCCTCGTCCAACGCGGGCGCCAAACAGACGCAAGAGGAGTCGCCGCCATGCAAAGAGCGGCTTGGGACTGGGCCTAAACAGCAGCGCCCACACACATCCCCACACCGCGCGGCCCACTTTGTTCATCGCACTGTGCGAACTGGGGCACGCCTCGCGGCTCACGAGAATGCCCCTCTTACGCGGCTCCCGACCCTCTCCTTCGCTCACGGAGCAACTCCCTCAGCTTCAAGGTGATCATGTACTCGTAGATGGCCTGTAGGACGCAGTACGTGAACCCCACGCCACCGTCCAGCAGGCCGCACTTGACAACGTAAAGATAGCAGAACTTCACCAGTGGACGCAAGGGCAAGCTCACGGACAAGCGCTTGAGCGCGCGGCGCCGGACCACTGGATCCCGCGCCAGCAACTCCCCCCAGCGAATCCCGCCTTGGGCCAACTCCTGCAAATTCGACTCGGCCTCCTGCGTTGAGTAACGGTTGTGGCGCTCGAACCACTCGCCAAGCCCCTTGGCGAAGGTGTCGTGCAGATAAGCCGATCGCAGTTGGCCCACTCCCCGCTTCGCCTCGGCCTCGCGCTGGCCATGGCCGTGCTGTATGAATCGAATCTCGCCGATCTTCATCAGCCGCATTTGGTAGACAGGATAGCCTGTGGACCACTTGAGCCACCGATCCCAAAGCATCATCTTCGATGGCACGAGGAAGCCGCTGAACTCATCGCGGTTGATGGCCGCCTCACATTCTTCCCGCAGTTCGGGCGTAAAGCGTTCGTCCGCATCCAAGTGGAACACCCACGGGTGTTTGAACTTGACGTGATCGATGGCGTAGTTGCGCTGCCCCGCGAAGTCGTCGAACCGGCGCTGCACAAACCGCGCTCCACGCTCGCGTGCGACGGCCTCGGTACCATCAGTGCTGAAGCTATCGAGCACGACGATATCGTCGCACCATGAGACAGAATCCAAGCACGCCGGCAGCAGTTGCTCCTCGTTGAGCGTAAGGACAAGCACGCTGAACGCACCCTTCGCTCCATGCTGTGGCGCTGGGGGTTGTGGCTGTGTCATGGAATCCATGAGCCGCCTATTCTCTGGCCGAACGGGTCTTGGAGATACGCTCCTGGCACTCACGAACTTTGCCGGCGTAGCCGGGGTTTAGGGCTGCCGCTGCTTGGTAAGAACGCAGCGCGGCCGGCAGGTCGCCAGCCGCCTCTAACGCCTGAGCCAGTTCGAAGTGTGCGCGGGCCTGCTTGGGATTCTGCTTGACGAGGCTCCTGTAAAGCGGCAGGACATCGCTCACGCGATGGAGGCGCATGTAACACCTCGCCAACGCGGCCGTCAACCACCCCCTCCGTGGGTCATTCTCCGAAAGACTCCGGAGCAAGTCTTTGTAAGTCTCGGCGGCCTTCTCGTAGCTTCCTGTCTCCGCGTACAGCCCGGCAAGACGAGCAATCAGGGCGAAGCGGCGCGGATCGCCATCAAAGCCGTACTTGCCTTTCGCCTGCTGGGCGCCGAAGGCCTTAATCACCCGAATGGCATCTCCCCTCCTCCCTTGGGAAGCGTAGTGCTTGGCCAGAGCAAGGACCAGCCGGGAGGCGCTAGGCAATCGTGCACGGATGCCGCCTTCCAGCAATGACACGACCGCTTCGGGACGCTTCGCTTTCCCATAGGCTGAGGCCAACATTAGCACGAGGTCTATTGGTGCATCGGCGTAGTTCACAGGCAACCCGTCATCGCCACATCGCAACCAAGACTGGAGAAGCTCGACCGCGTCCTTAGCAGAACCATACGCCAGAATAAACTGGATGATGCTACGCCTCACCCTCACGTCGCTGTTGGCCGAGAGTTCTAACGCGCGCGTCATCTGGGCCATTGCCGCCCGCTTCCTGCCATGCTTGAACAGGAACTGCCCGAGTTCCAAATGCCCTTGCTGTGTATCGTCCGCAAATGCCTCCAACTGGGACACGCTCTGGGTTTGCCCCCAAACCTGATCGCGTATCTTGCGGCGGTACTCCCCACTGCGCTTGAATGACTTGCGGAACGCGGCCAACGCCTCCGGCCAGCGCCCCATCTCTTTCAAGAGGAGTCCCAAGTCGTACGGATACATCGGGCTGTTTGCGCCCAGTTCACATGCCGCGGCCAACTGGGCCACCGCACACTCCTTCAGGTCGGCGATCGTGGGCCGTGCGGCAGGCCCCTCTACCTCAAGCGCTACAATCTCTTGGCACTGTGCTAATGCGACACAGACGCGGCCCAGCACCTGATGGTATCTCGCATTGGTGCACGACAGCTCGACCGCCTTGCACGCGTGCGCCAGGGCAAGCCGCAGGGTGCACTCACCGCGATCCGCGGTCCCCGCCCCGTCCGCCTCATCCTCCGCGCCGATGTCGCCGCCATGCACGGGGCACGTGTCCCAATGATCAGCCATGTAGCGGTCAGCCAGAGCGTAATGCACGAGCGCATTGCCAGGGCAAAGCTTCACCGAGCGGCGGAGAAGGCCAATCTCTTGGGCGAACGCGAGTTGGGGATCTCTTGCCCACTCCTTGGAGGTCTCGGCCGCCAATCGAAGCCTCTGGAACCGGTAGTAGGCAGCCGCACTCTGGTATTCCCGGACTGCGCTACGAATAAGCCCCACCATGGCCACCGCGGCCGCCACAGACAATGCGCAGCCCACACCTCTGAGCAAGAAGGTGGGCTGCCCCCGGCGGCCGGAATGCATGGCCGCGGGAGTCTCAGATGGGTTCGACATCTCCGGCATGGACATCCGTCATCACGCCTTTGCCAATTAGGTCAACCTTGATCATGAGCCGGTCCTTCCCCCGGATCCGGACAAGTTCCCCAGACAGCCCCATAAGGGGGCCGCGGAAGACGCGCACTAGGGCCCCCTCCTTGACCGTATGAGCGGGCTGCACCTGGACGCGTTTGTCCACAAGCGCTCGCACTCGCAGCACCTGGTCGTCCTCGACAGGCGTCGGCTTGTCCCGGCCGCGTCCCAACACACTCACGACTCCCTTCGTCGCCCAGACGACCTCCAGATCCTCCACCGAACTGTGGACAAAAAGGTAGCCAGGAAACATTGGGAGCAGGACGTTCTTCCAGCGATCCGCCCATCGACGCCGCTCCTCCCTCATGGGCAGGAAAGCCTCCACGTCCGCACGCAGCAACTGCGCGTGCACGGCCTTCTCGTGCCGCGATCGGGTATGCACAGCATACCACCGCGCAGGCGCCGCACTGTTGTCTGACAGCATGCCGGCGTCAGGCGCACCGTCTGAGTGTCTACCATGAGCTGTCATTGGCATGTTGAGTAAAGGGACGCGTTCACGCGCCGGAGTGAGCGAGGGGCTCGGCCGAACCAACACAGGCAGAGTCGCGCGATTGCGCCACATGATGGGTCGCGTTGCAAATGAGCCCAGCAAGAACAGAGAAAAGCAGTGCGTTGGCCGGTATGGCAAGGTTGAAATCCACGAAGCTATGAGCGAGCATCGCCACCCACCCGGCCACAAGGCCCATCAGCAGCCACACGCTTCTCTGCGCCGAGGATTGAATGATGGCTCGGACCGCAGGCCACAGCACGGCCCACACCGCGAACAGGAGAATCACCAGGCCTACGATGCCCGTCTCAACAAGCGCCTGCAAATAATCATTGTGGGCCTTGATATCCTCTTTGTCACTGCGGAACGTGCGTCTGTAGTTTGGGTACACATCGCCGAAGCCTCCCAGGCCAACTCCGACTAGGGGAAAATCTCTCCAGATACGCACGGATTGCCGCCAAAGGTTGAGACGAGAGGCGCCCCGGTTCTGGCTCGTTCCGATCGTGACAAATCGACTCAGTAATGCCCCTCTTCCCGAATACAGGCCTGCGACGACAACTACCGCAAGCCCCACTAGGGCCAGCCGAGCCGTCGCCCTCCTACGCCTTGAACGCTGTATGGCAAACGCCACCAGCACTCCCGCAGCGAGTAGAAACGCCAGTATACCTCCGCGTGAGAGACTGGCAAACAACGCCGCAGCCATTACCAGAGCGCACGCAAGCATGGCCGCAGCACGAAGCAGAGATGGACGAAGCCAAGGCAATCTCGGCCCTTGGCCCCCTCGCCTATCCGCTCTCCGGCCACTTCTCCGAGAAGAGTATTCCCAGTCGCTGC
>JAJRTI010000251.1 GCA_024278415.1 Planctomycetota bacterium
CGGCCTGCGGCCGCAACCCTGGGCTAGAAGCCGGAAGCCCGTTGGGCTTCCAAACAGCGTTGCGTCAAGCGGAAACGCTGTCCATCGAACTCGCGCACGTTCATGGGGCCAACGGCTGTTGCAATCGGCTGAAGTGTTACACACTTGCATGGCGGCGAAGCCGCCTGAAAAGCTGACATGTTACTATTGACACGCGTCAGCGTCCGAACTTCCATAGTCCGGCGGCGGCAGTATGAGCCAGAGGACGATGTAAACCAGGATGCCAGGGAACGCGGCGCTGAACACGGAAGCGAGAACATAGGCGATTCGCACGCGCGTGGGCGACGGCCAGCCCAGCCACTCGGCGATGCCCGCGCAGACCCCGGCAATCAAAGCGTCGCTCGATCTTCTGAGGACTTTGCCGTCAGGACTCACGATGAATTGCCTTCCTCGCGGGTGCGCAATCATTTGCCGATCACGTCGGCGTCACTGTCTCAGCATCAAGCTTTCCGCTCAGATTACCATGTCCGTCGCGGGTATCCCAGCATTGGGAGTGTGCTGGCTTGGCGACGCGGAGTATAATCACTGCTTGGGGACGGGATGCGGAAGCCGTCCCGCAGTTGCGGGAATCGCATCGCGGCCCCAGACAGAGTGTTCCCAGCCACAAGGAGGTAGCCATGCCCACCCCCACGCGCCAACTCACGCCTGTCAACCTGCCCGACGTCGCGATCACCCGCGGCTTCTGGAAGCAGTGGCAGGACACGAACCGCAAGACCACGGTCCCGTACGAGTACGACCAGTGCAAGAAGACCGGGCGCATCGACGCGATCAAGCTGAAGTGGAAGCCCGGCGACGGCGACCCGCCGCACATCTTCTGGGACTCGGACGTGGCCAAGTGGCTCGAAGCCGCGTGCTACAGCCTCACGACGCATCCCGACGCGAAGCTCAAGCGCAGGGTCGACCGCGTGGTCGATTTGTTCGTGAAATCGCAGCAACCGGATGGGTACATCAACTCCCACTACTCGGTTGCGGACAAGGACAAGCGTTGGTCGAACCTGCGCGATCGGCACGAGCTGTACTGCGCGGGCCATCTCATGGAGGCCGCGGTCGCACACCACGAAGCGACCGGCTCGCGCAAGCTCCTCGACGCGATGTGCCGCTACGCGGACTACATTGACGCCACGTTCGGCCGCGAGCCGGGCAAGCTTCGCGGGTACCCCGGCCACGAGGAGATCGAACTCGCGCTCGTGAAGCTCTACCGCGCGACCGGCGAGGAGCGCTACCTGAAGCTGTCCAAGTACTTTGTGGACGAGCGCGGCCGGAGGCCCCACTACTACGACCAGGAGGCCAAGGCGCGGGGGGAGGATCCCGGCCGTTTCCACTATGGCAAGTACGACCAGAACCAGTCCCACAAGCCGGTGCGCGAGCAAGACGAGGCCGTGGGCCACTCCGTGCGCGCGATGTACCTCTACGCCGGCATGGCCGACGTCGCGGCCGAGACCGGCGATGAGGCGCTGTTCGCCGCGTGCAAGAGGCTGTGGGAGAATACGACCCAGAGGAAGATGTATGTGACCGGCGGCGTGGGCGCCAGCCACAGCGGCGAGAAGTTCACGGCCGACTACGATCTGCCCAACGCGTCCGCGTACGCGGAGACCTGCGCGGCCATCGGGCTCGTGTTCTTCGCGCACCGCATGCTCCAGATCACCGGCGACGCACAATACGCGGACGTGATGGAGCGCGCGCTCTATAACGGCGTCGCGTCGGGCCTGGGCAGGTCGGGCAAGGAGTTCTTCTACGTGAACCCCCTGGAGTCCGACGGCACGCACCACCGGCAACCCTGGTTCGGGTGCGCGTGCTGCCCGCCAAACATCGCCCGGCTCCTCGCGTCGCTTGGGCGCTACATGTACTCGGCCTCCAAGGCCGCGCTCTACGTGCACCTCTACAACGCGAGCCAAGCCACGCTTCAAGTCGCCGGGCGGACGGTCACGCTCACCCAGGAGACCGACTACCCCTGGGACTGGGCCGTGGACCTGACGGTGGGCGTGGCCGAGCCCACAAGGTTCGCGCTCATGCTGCGCATCCCCGAATGGAGCTTCGACCATCGCATCCGCGTGAACGGCAAGGCGGTGAAGGCGAAGGTCGTGAAGGGCTACGCAAAAATCGAGCGCGAGTGGAGCGACGGCGACCAGGTGCAGTTGCTGCTGCCCATGTACGTGCAATTCGTGGCCGCGCACCCCGGCGTGCTGGAGGACACCGGCAAGGTCGCGATCCAGCGCGGGCCCATCGTATACTGCCTCGAGCAATGCGACCACCCGGTCGACGTGCGCGCGATCTGCGTCCCCAAGGGCGAGCCCATTTTCAATGAGCGCCTCGACAAGAAGCTGCTGGCTGGGTGTGTGGCGGTGGAAATGACAGGCATGGTCATGTCCACCGCTGGCTGGAGCAAGCGCCTCTACCGACCGGCTTACCTGACGAAAACGAAGAACGTGAAGATCCGTGCAATCCCGTACTGCCTATGGGACAACCGTCAGCCGGGGTCTATGGTCGTGTGGCTGCCGCGGGCGTTGTAGCGACTTCTGCTGAAGGGGGCGGGTGCGCGCGGACCGTCACTTCGCGCGCAGCACCTCGATCTCGCGGATGGCCGTATTGGCGCTCCCGGGGTCCACGTCCACGCACAGCACGCGGAGTTTCCGCGCGGTGACCGGTTCGGCCCACCGATCCACAATCTCGTACGAGCCCTTGGTGTCGTTGCCGGTGTTGTCGTCTTGCCTCGCGACTTGGTCCACCCATGCGTCGCCGCGCCAGAGCTGGATCTTGTAGTTCCTGACCTTCCACGGCGAATACCAGATCACCTTCACGCCCACGAGCGCCGCGGGCTCGCCAAGGTCGACCGCACCCCATTCGTTTCTCGTGCCCGTGCTCACCCAAGGCGTCGCAGTCGTGCCATCGACCGCGCTTTGGGGCACAAACATGGGCCGAGCGGTCGAGAACGACGACGCGGTCGCGGTCACCCGCGGTAGCGATCCAGCGAAGGTCATCACGTCGCTCGACACGGTGCGCAGGGTCTTGCCCTGCCACTCGTGGGGCGCCAGGAGTTGGGCGGCGAACGCCTCCCGACTGATGCGTGCGTCGAGCGCGGTCCGCTTCATCGGCACGTCCGCGGCCAGGTGCAGGCTCACTCTCGCGTTGTAGAAGCGGTCAACCATCGTCGCGGCAAACTCCACGCGATGCGCGCCCGGGTCCATGGGCACGATGTACCACGCGAAGCTTGGCTTGACGCCCTTGACGCGGTAGGCGCTCTGCGTGTAGGAGATGCGCTTCCCTGACGCCGGCTTGCCATCGACTTTCACCTCGAACGCGGGCAACTTGGGGAATGGCGGTTCGATCTCGTGGAGCAGCAGCAGCTTCGCGGCGCCGCGCTCGACGCGCACCGCGGCCGAGCCGCGGATCGTGAGGCCATCGAGCTTGCCCCTCACGTCGCTCAACGACACGACCGCCGGCGGCGCGGTCTCCTGCCAGACGGACAGCTTGCCGCCCGCGTCGGTGATGGAGTACCGCTTGCCGGCGAGGAACGGCTGCTCCAGCCGCGGCCGCGGCGCGATGTGCAAGACGCGCAACTCGTGTCGCTCTAAGTCAATGGGTAGCGCATCACCGAACGAATACTCCCTCGCGTCGTCGTATCGGAACGGATACACGACGCGCACGGAGAGCTTCCCTTCGGTTGCGGCGAGGCCGATGGATTCGTCGAGTTTGATGGCCATGCGCTGCCGCGTGATGAATGGGTTGCGCACCGCGACGATAGCCAAGCGGCCGTCGTCGCTCCAATGCGCGTACCCGTACGGCTCGCGCTTGGCCGGGTCGCCGCCGACGAGCTTCATATTGCGCGTGACCGCGTTGTGCTTGCGCGCGTAGCGGATCGCGTGCGCGAGGAACTGCCACGCGCCTTCGCGCGCGTTCAGCAGCGCGGGGTCGAAGTGCATGGCCCACACGCGCGTGCCGCGGTGCATGTCCATGACGAGGTTGTCTTCCCACTTGGCCAAGAAGTCGAGCTTGAGCCGCTTGACGGGCCGCGTCGCGAACTCGCCGCGGTTGAGCAACGGCTCGTGCGT
Source organism: Planctomycetota bacterium (assembly GCA_024278415.1). The sequence goes on from JAJRTI010000251.1 coordinate 4,089, forward strand.
CCAGTAGCCCCAGGCAGGGAACGTCGGGTCGGTCTGGGTGAAGCGCTGCTTGAACGTGATGTCGCGCTTGGTGATCTCGTTGCTCTTGGGCGACGGGTCCGGCATGTTGCACAGGCCCGAGTCGCTCCGCATGCCGAACACCACGTCGTAGTACTGGAGCCACCACGGGCTCGAGTACGAGCCGCAACCCATCATGAGGAAGATGTCGGGCACGACCTTGCGGATGTCCTCGAGGATCGCGATCTCCGCGTCCACGTTCGCCTCGAAGCCATGGTTCGGCGACGGGAGGTGGCCGTGGCCGGGCGTGGAGCAGCTAAACGAGTTGAAGTCGAAGTGGATGAATCCCGGCTTGTACTCGTTCACCAACTCGAAGAGGCGCTTGCGGCAGGCCTTGTTGTAGCGGGGCCCCGCGAGGCAATAGCGCGACGCGGCCCAGTCGCCCGCGGGGTCGCCCTGCACCTCCCACCCGCGCTTATAGCCCCACATGGTGTCGCACCGCTCGTGGCAAAACAGGCTGAACCAGAAGCCGATGCGCGCGCCCATGGGCTTGAGCTTCGCCACGATCGGCCGAAAGCCGTTGGGGAATTTGTTGCGGTCCCAAATGAAGATGCCCGGGCCGTGCTGGTAGTAGTTCCACACGTTCAGCGTGTCGAAGCTGAGCCCCGTCGGCTCGTAGAGATGCTGCCGGAACTGGTCGACGAAGTCGCCGTACTCCTGCTCGTTGAACCGCCGCGCGACGTAGTAGAGCTTCGCGACGATGTGGTGGCGCAAGGGCTTGGGGTAGTCGTAGCGGATGCGATCGACGTAGCGATGGAACTGGCTGAGCAACTGCTGCTTCGACGCCGCGCAGCCCAGCACCGCGGTCTGCGTCCTGAAGGGCTCCTTGCCCAACGTCTTGCCGGGGTAGTGCCGGAGTTCCACGCCCTTGCCGGCTTTCACGGCCATCCCCGCGGGATGTTCGAGGCCCATGAAGAACGGCCCCACGAACGCGGGTTTGCCGCGGCCGCCGACGTAGTCCGGCGCCAGGCCATCCAACTCGATCGCGTCCACCACAACCCACGACAACAGCGGCGCGCCACGGTCGCATGACACCTCCAGCCACTTGTGCATGAAGAAGTCGCCGGCCCCGGCCGCGTAGTGCACGTTGATGGTCAGGCCCAGCTTCGGCTCGCGGAACCGCAGCGTCAGGCTGCTCGCGTCGCCTTTGGCTGACACGAGCCGGCACTGGGACGCGAGCACTTCGTGCGCGGCGCCGTTGGTTTCGAGGTAGAGCTTGAAGCGCTCGCCGCGGGCGGCGAACCGCTTGCGTGCGATGCGGTTTTCGATCTCGAAAGCCGGCGCGGCCACATTGGATCCGAAGGCTCTCTCGACAAAGGCATTGCCGGCCGCGAGCATGGCCGCCGGCGCGCTCGACGCACACGCGACGAGCAAGAAGAGGAGACAGCAAGCGGTAGCGCGAGGGCGCATGGTGCAACTCCTTTGGCACAGCGTGGTCGCGGGGCACCACTCCATGGTCATCGTTCATGATGATGCGCTGTTACGCCAGCACGGGGCCTGTCCCCGTGCTGCGATGATTACCGACTACTCGGCGATGGCCCCCTTAACCATTCCGCCCGTTTTGTGGCCGCTCGCCTTGGCGAGCGGCCACAAAACGGGAGAAATCAGGAGGCAGGCGTTGCGCCGTAGTCGGCAATCATCGCTCTGCTGGGGCAACCCCAGCAGTGGCGTGAGTCGGCGTAGCCGCCCCCCTCGCCCGACAGGGCGATTAGCGCGGCCGGAACGACCCCGAAGCGTCGGGATTGTCGATGTCGTGTCACTCTCCTACTCTTGCTTCTACTCTTAATATTACTCCTCCGCCGTGTCGTGCGACTACGAGTAAGAGCAAGACTATGAATAGGAACTGTGGTAGCCGCATGCACGATGGCGACGGTGCGAGACGATAAGCCACCGCGAATAGGCTGTCAAGCAGCCGCGCGGGCGCCCTATGGAATCGCGCCGGTGAATCGGGTAGGCTGATTTGTTGTCCAGCCAACGCCAGTTGGAGGCCTACCATGCCGACGTTCGCCAACCGCATCGAGGAGGCCCTGTGGGCCATCCGCGAGAAGCCCGTGAACTCCACGACGCTGGAGCGTCTGCACCTCACGCGCGAGGCGGACGAGCGCCTCGCGGACAAGCCGCAGGCGCAGCAACTCAGCGTTGGCCTCTGCTACATCCTCGAAAACATCTCGCTGCCCATTGAGCCTTACGACCTCCTGTTGGGGCGCACCACCGAGGCCGTGCCGAGCGCATTGGAGGAGGCGTTCTTCCGGGAGACCGTCGCCGCGTGGAACGGCCGCGGCACGCCGGGGTGGATGATCGACAGCGGCCACGAGTGCTTCGACTGGGCGCGCGTCCTGCGCATGGGGCTGCCCGGGCTACAGGGCCTCGCGGAGACCGAACTCGACAAACGCGTGCGCGCGAACGAGCCGGAGGAGACGCTCGACTGGCTCCAGGCCGTGATCCTCGTGTACGTCGCATTGCGCAACTACGCGCGGCGCTACGCGGCCGCCGCGCGCGTGTGGGGCATGGCCGAGCAGGCGGACCGCTGCGCGGGCATCGCCGACCGCGAGCCGCGCACGTTTGCCGAAGCGCTCCAACTCATCTGGCTCATCGCACAGGTCTACTGCACGTGCCTTGCGCGTAACCCTACGCTCACCCTCGGCCGGCTCGACCACCTGCTCATCGACTACTACCGCCGCGATCTCGACAAGGGCCGCCTCACGCGCCAGCAAGCGGCCGAACTGGTCGATGACTTCTACGCGAAGAACAACCTAATCCTGGGGCGCGGCGAACACCAGATGAGCAGCCACGAGGCCCACGCGACCGGTTGGGCGCGGAACCTCAGCTACGATTCGCCACAGTACGTCCTCCTCGCCGGCCGGCGGCCAGACGGTTCGCCCGCGACGAACGAACTCACCGAGCTGCTCATCGAGCGCATCCAGCCGGGCTACGAGAACCCGGTGTTCGTGCTGCGCTACACGAACGACTTCCCGGCCGATCTCTGGCGGCTCGCCTGCGACAAGATGCGCGCGAACGCGAGCATCCTTGTGTACAACGACGAGGTCGCGGTCCCCTCGTACCGCGGCGTTGGCCTGCCTGAGGAAGTGGCGATCGACTGGTCGGTCTACGGCTGCAACTGGCCCACCACGGCCGGCAAGGGCCGCAGCATCACGACGAAGCGCATCGTGTTGCCCCAGCATTTTCTCAACGCGATCGACGCGGTCGGAGACGGCGGCGCGCTAGACGACATGTACGCCGCGTTCGCGAAGTCGCTCCGGGAAGAGCTGGCCCTCATTTGCGCCGACCACGCGGCCTGGGAGGCGACGCGCGAGGGGCGCGCGCCAGGCAATCTGTCGTTGGACGATTGCTTTCTCGATGGACCGGTGGAGAACGCGACGGACTGGCGTCTGGGCGGCTGCCCGGTGCACACCTTCACGCTCGGCATCGTGGGGCTCGCGACCGCGGCCGACTCCTTTGCGGCCGTCGAGCACGTGGTGTTTGGCGACCGCGGGATCACGCTCGACGCGCTGCGCACCGCGCTGCGGGCGGATTTCGAGGAGGTGGGGCACCTGCACGCGCTTTGCCTGCACGCGCCGAAGCTGGGGCAGGACCACGAGGCCGCGGACGCGCACGCGATCCGCACGCTCACCCTCGTGCTCGATGCGATCGACGAAGCCACGAAGCCCGGACGCCTGATCGCTCTGCGCGCACTGAACTCGGACATGGGCCACCGCGAGTTCGGCCAGAAACTCGGCGCCACCCCTGACGGCCGGCGGGCCGGCGAACCGGTGAGCGAGAACATGTCTCCGTCGCCTGGCGCGTGCACCGAGGGGCTCTCGGCCATGCTGCACTCGCTGGCCAAGCTGCCTCTGGACCGCGTGCAGGCCGGCACGGTCAACATCCGCATCGACCCCAAGACCGCGGCTGGCGACGAGGGGTTGGACAAACTCGCGGCCGCGCTGCGCACGTACTTCGAGTTGGGCGGGCTTCAGTTCCAACTGTCGTTCGCCAGCGCGGAGGAGCTGCGGGATGCGCAGCGCCACCCGGACGCGCATCGCGGCCTCATGGTGCGCATCACCGGCTACAGCGCGGTCTTCGTGGACATGGGCGAGTCCGCGCAGAACGAGATCATTCGCCGCGCGGAGATGGAGTTGGGGTGACCCTGCGGACCGTGCGCGCGTCAAGAGGGGAAGGCCGGGGGAGCGAGGACGAGCCCGAGGACGAGTGGCAGCCGCAGGCCAGCCGCCATCAACCATTCCGCCTACCCTCCCCCAAGCATCTTGTCCCGCGCTGCGTTCACTGCGATGACGAACTGCGCGACGAACGTCCGCCGCTCTTCGGTTGCCATGCCCTCCTTGTAGGCGACTGGCACGGTGAATGCAGACAGATCGAATGCGGCGAAACGGTCTCGCAGCTCCTGGCAGCGCGCTTCGAGCGCGTCGTCGCTCAAGTCCTTGACCGCGTCCTCGGAGTAGGCGTCCACGAACTCCCAGTAGGCGTCCTCCACCGCGTCCTCGTCTGCGCCGGGCGATACTCCGAGGATCTCGTGCGCGGCCGGCGCGTGCTTGGGGGCCGCGGCAGGCGGGGGGGTCAGGGTGCCGAATGTGGGTCCGGGCCCCAGGTCCGGCATGGCGGGCGTGGACGTGTCCTCGAAAGCAGGCATCGCCGGCGGAGGCAATGGCCCGGGCCCGGGTCCCAAGTCGGGCATGGCCGGTGTCGAGGTGTCGTCAAGAGGTGGGATTGCGTGCGGAGTCGCTGGCCCCGCGCCGGATCCAGGTTCCAGAGGCGGGATAGGGGGCGCGGAGCCCAACGCGGGCATTGCCGGCGGCGTGACCAGCAACTCCTCGTCGAGCGCCGGCATCTCCTGCAAAACCGGTCCCTCGCCTGGCGTTTCGCTTGGTGGCTCCGCGGGCTCTGCCGCGGCGGCTGGCGCGGAGCCGCAGTCCACGTGCGTGCCGGCCCACACGTCGCCAAGCCGGCGTTGGTCGTGGCTGAACGCGGTCACCAGCAGCTCCACCAGCGTCGCTGGCGGCAGCAGCGTGATGTTGCGCAGCACCAACTTCGCCGGCCCGCATGGCTGCCCGCCCGGTCCGCGCACGCTCAGCCCTACCACCCACTTGCCCGGGCTGCGGCCGGCGACCAACAAGTCCTTGGCGAGCACGTAGGCGAGCCCGGCCCACCACGGCCACGGCGAGAAGAGGCGCACCGCGAGGCAGACCACCACGGTGGCCACGAAATCGAGAAGGAACGCCAGCGCGCGGCGCCATTCGTCGGGCAGAGCTTGCAGCGAAGCGATGGGCATGATGGGAGTACGAATAGCACACGGAGGCCAGTCCCGTCAACCGGCGCTACGTGGAAGTTTTCTTACGGAAGTTGATTGATCTGAGCGGCCAATGCCGCAGGCTTGTAGTGGGGCGATTCATCGCCCGTCGTTTCGGTGCAGAGACGGGCGATAAATCGCCCTACTACGAACAGCCCGGCTCGCCCATTCCGCTTGTGTGCACATCAGAGCTGTCACAACCTACCGGCCACATCGGCCTTGGGATGGGACCGTTGCAAATTCTGGGGAAACCCGTCGCGCTATCCTCGCAGCTCCCGCAGCAAGTCCACGGTCATGCGCTGATCCTCGAGCAGCGGCCGCGTCACGGTTACGTCTGCGCGGTGCCACAGTTCGGTTCCGAGCCAGCCCGCGTACCCAATTTCTTTGAGCACGGCGGCAAACGCGGCCACGTCCATGTCGCCCTCGCCGAGCCACTCCGTAGGCACGTCGCCCACCTGGTTGCGCAGGTGCAGCGCGCGCAGCCGCGAGCCGAGCCGCCGCGCGCAGTCGACCGGGTCGTCGCCGGACGTGAGCGCCCAGCCCGTATCGAGCATGACACCGACGCGGTCGTCCGCGTACTCGACCACGCTCTTGAGGTCGTCCATGTGGAGGTCGTACGAGTTGGCGTGGTTGTGCATGACGATCTCGATGCCCAGCGCGGCGACTTCGCTCGCGAGCCGGGAGAAGGTTTCGCCTTGCTGCTTCAGTTCGTCGTCCGTTTTGCGTTCGCGCGCGTTCCACGATCCCTTGGGGTTGGCGTTGACCGCGAGGAAGTCGCCGCCCAGCTCCGCGATGCCGCGGGCTGGCGCGAGGAGCGTCTCTTCCGCGCCGATCGGGTCCCATGGCAGGTGCATGTCGGCGCCGGCGTACGCGCCACAGTGCTTGAGCCCGTGCCGCTTCGCGGCCTCGGCCACGCCTTCGCCGAGGAACTCGATGGCGTCGTAGCCGGCCGCTGCGGCTTCGGCACAGAAGGTGTCCACGGTCTTGTCTTCCTTGGGCCGATTGGCTTCCGAGTGCCAGGCCCACTGGTTGCAGGCGATGCCTTTCATGATGGTTGTCCTCGACTAAGAAGGTGTACTGGAGGGCAGCAGCCGGAGTCGCAAGACTTCGAGCCCGGAACTGATGCATCCGGGGCGCTCCCTCATCCCCCCCTTCCCCCACTGGGGGAAGGGCCAGGGTTGGGGGCTGGAAGTCTTGTGTGTTCGGCTACCCGATGGCTCAGTTCCGTTCGACACGCAGGAGGCGCACGCAGTCGGCCGGCAGCGGCACAGCCACTCCCGCGGCGAGTTGCGTGGCGGGGCCGGCGAAGACGGTCTCGCCCGTGGCCGCGTCCACGAGTTTCACGCGGGCCGCGGGGTTCAGGCCGAAGATGCGCGGCTGGCAGCGCAACTGCACGGTGCAGGCCGTCTCAGCGTCGCGCAGGAGCGCGAGCATGTTGGCGCTCGGGTAGGCGTACGCGAACACATTCGCCGCGCCGGTCGCGTCGAGGTCGTCGAATTTGCTCTCCGCGTGCGCGGCCCAGAAGACACAGCGCCGCATGAGCCGGCTGAAGTCGTAGCTTTGCGAGTACGCGCTGAGGTACACGGACCGCCCACGGCCGACTGTGCGCGCGACTACGCCCGGGGACAGCTTGCCGGCCGGGTCCGCGGCCGCGAACAGCACGGCCGCGTCGCGTGCGGTCGCGGCCACGCGGGTCAAGCCGGCCACGCCGACTACGTGCGCGGGCAGCGTGCGGCCGATCCAGTGCGCCGCGCCGGCGCGTGTCTTGCTCAGGCGCGCGGTGGGCCGGTCCTCGCGGGGGGCTTCGCGCGCGGTGTCCGCGAGCATGGACTGGTCGAACGTGTCGGGCCGAAACTCCGCAGCGCCCTCGGCCGCCACGCCCAGCAAGTCCGCGAGCGCCCAATGCGGCTGGGGCTTGTCACAATGCGAGGGCGACTGCATGCCGATGAACCCGCCGCCGTTGCGCACGAATGTCTCGATGTTTTGCCGCAGCTTCGGCGACTCCCAGAAGTGGCCGCCGCTCCAGGAGCTGTTCGGTGGGCCGTAGTTGAACAGCACGTGCGCATCGCTCGGCACGCCGTTTTTCGCGATCTCGTCGAGGCTGATGAAGCGCACGTTGACCGGCATGTCCGTGAGCGGCCACAGCCGCGCGGCGCCCCACGGCCGCCACGAATAGACCTTGCCCCACGCGTTGATGACGTACACGTTGATGTCGTGCGTGAACGCGCGATGGCCGTTGAGGTGGCGGCCGAGGAACGCGAACTCGTCGTTGATCTCGGCGATCGTCTCCGTCATGTCCTCGCGCACCGCCGGGTTCATGACTTTGGTCACGTTCGGGAACGGCATCCAGTAGATCGCGCTGGGGAAGCCCATGAGCAGGCCGCGCTTGGCGCGGCGCCACGCGGCCTCGATGCGGCCGGGGCTAGTGGCCTTGGGCACGATGTGGCCGTGGAGCCACACCACGCGCAGCCGGCGATAGACGCCGGCGCCCGGGAAGTCGATCAGTGCGCGGGCCGTGACCGGATCGGACGTGGGCTTGTCGATCTGGTTGATCTGGCCGGTGTCGAGGCTGCCAAGGTAGGGCTCGATACCCACGTGGCTGTCGCCCCAATAGAGCCACGCGCGCATGCCGTGGCCGCGCAGCACGCCGGTGGCCTTGGCCATCCAGGCCGCGACCCGCGGCTGCGTCCACGCCATCCACGCGAGGTAGCGCCGGTCCGGGGCCACCTCGATGGTCTTGGGCGGCATGACGAGCCATTCCGGGTCGAACGCGATGCCGGTGTCCGCCTCGAACTGCTTGATCGTGTCGGGGTGGGCGACGAGCGTGTACGACTCCCAGTCCCAGGCCTTCTGCGGAGTGGGGCCGGGGTAGGCGAACCCGAGGTCGTCGAACCAGTAGGTGTCGAGCGCGCCCGCGAGCGGCTTCACGAGCTTCGTCAGTTCCGCCAGCCCGCGGCGCTGGAACGATGCCCGCAGCGGGTCGCCCACGCCGGTGTTGGTGAAGCGGAAGTAGACCACGTACTGCCGGCCTGGGGTAGCGTTGGCGATGGTGACTTGCTGTGTCTTGCGGTCGTACGTCCATGCGACCTTGGCCGACTTGTCCCCCACGTCGCGCACGAACCAGTGGACCTTGGGTTTGTAGTGGTTGTCAATGCGCGTGCTGCCGCCCCACGAGGGCGACACGATCTTAATTGTCACCGTCGCGGACTTGGCTGTGACGGGATCGGTGCGCCAGTAGCCGGTCTGGCGATCTTCGGGATGCTCGCGCACCCAGTCGTGGTCGTGGATGGGCGTGCTGGCGAGCGCGGCGGTGTGGTAGCCCTTGTTCTTCCACACGCGCAGCGCGTCGGCCGTGGCCCGCGAGGCCTTGGCGATGAGTTCGTTGGCGCCGATGCGCTCGGCCCAAGGGAGCGCGGCCGCGGCGCGCTCCGGGGTCTCGGCCGGCCAACTCATGGAGATGCGCACGTCTTTCTTGGCGGGCATCGCGCGCACGCGCTGGCGGACCTGCCGGCGATACGCGGTCTCGCCTGCGGCCCTAGCGAGCGCGATGCGCTCTGCCGCGGCGAGGTGCTCCTCTGCCGCGGCCATGTCGCGGGCGTCGAGCAGTTGCTGGATGCGTTCGATGTAAAGAGCCAGTCCCTTGCCGCGCGGGGTGGCCGGGGCTTTGAGGCTGGACTTCAATGCTGCGAGCCGCTGCCTTTGCGCGTCCATCTGCTGCCCGACGAATGCGGCCGGCGCGGTCACGACCGACACGGCCGCGCCGGCCGCGTCGAGAAACGTGACTCGCACTGCGCCGCGCGCGGGCGGCAACACGGACGCCGGCGCGATCGGCCCGGCCAGGGTCTCGCGCGTCAGTTGCTTCTCCACGAGCACCTTCCGGCCCGCGAGTATGCGCACCCGCGCGCCAGCGATGGTCTTGGGCAACGACTGCGGGTCGAGGTTGAGTTGCACGCTCTCGCCCGCGATGTGGCTGGCCCGCGTGAGCAGCGGCCGAAACACGCGCACTCCGCGCGAGATGCGGATCTCGTCGAGTTGGCCGACGAAGAAGTCCCTCCACCCGTCGTGCGCGCCGAAGGTGCCTCCGGCTCCCTTGGCGTAGTCACCCTCGTCTTTGTGCTGAGCGCTCGCGCAGAGCGCGCCGTTGACGTAGACGCGGGCGATGCGGTTCTTGTCGTGCGTGAGCGCGATGTGGTTCCACCGGCGCCTTCGGACCTTCAACCCACTGAGCGGATACCAGCGGATGGGGAACGCGGCCGCGCGGTATCCAAAGCGGCCGGTGCGCGGGCCCGCCGCGATGTGGAGGTAGAACCGCGTCGCCAGGGAGATGAGCCCGGTGTTGCTGCTCAGCTCTGGCCGGGCCCACAGTTCGATGGTGAACTCTTGGCCGTTCTTGAGCAGCAGCGCATCGTGCTTGGACAGGCGCAGGATCTGCCCATTGCCGCGCAGGTCCGCGGCTTGGCCGAACTTGCCTGCGACGTGCGACGCTCCCTTTTGGAACTTGATGGTGATGTTCGCGTCGGCTGCGCTGCGCTGCTCGTCGCCGTCGCCATCGAGGTGGAAGAGCGCGAGGGTCTGGCTGTCGGGCTTGTAGGGCAGGAACCAGTTTTCGGCCGCGTGGACAAGTGGCGACAGGAAGACGAAGCTGGCCGCTATCGCGCGTCGCATGGCGAACTCCTCGGTGGATGAGAGATGAGCGATAGGCGCTTGCCGCCTACGGAACGACAACATTTTGACAACGTGTGAGGCGCGAGACGACCTGGCTTGTAGTAGGGCGATTTATCGCCCGTCTCTCCAGGGCTATCGACGGGCGATGAATCGCCCTACTACGAACGGCCTGGCCGCGGCGTCGTCTCTTATCCCTCATCTCTGATCTGTCTCACGCTCAGGCGGCCAGATCGCGTATCCGACGACCCCGTCCGTCGCGCTCTTCCACGGTGCACGAACCACCGGCTAGGCCTTGGCCGCCTCGATGCGCTTCGCGATGTCGAGCAGCGCCTCGATGGTCGGCTCGGACTGCTCCGCCAACTGCTTGTGGAGTTTTTCGAGGTATGGATCGATGCTGTCGGGTTTGTAGGGGCCCTCTTGGTACGAGATGCAGCGGTCTGAGATTTCGAGCGTTCCGAAGGTGGAGAAGATCGGTTGCCCGCGCTTGACGAACTCCAGCAGGGCCCGCTGCACGTCATCTCCCAGCACGGCCCGAATGCCGTCTGCGTCCCTGCCGTGCACGAGGAACGTGCGGTCGAAGGCGCTGTTGCCCGTGGCCACGTCCTCGTGGTCGAGCATGCCGAACAGCTTGGCCAACCTGTGTGTCCACGCCTCCTGGCTGATGCGCAGGCCGAGCCCCAGAGGCTCCGTGAAGTACACGGCCGCGCGAACGTACACCCCGGGCTTGGCCACGTTGGAGCCCGTGAACGGCTCGACGAGCACGGGCTCTACGTCGCTTACGCGGTCGATCCTCACCAGGTGTCCATCTCGCCGGCCGCGGAACTCCTCGGCCGACCGATTCGACGTCAGGTCAATCAACTGCGTGTTGATCGCCTCGATCTCGTCCTTGTCGAGGAAGAGCCCCTGGCAGGATTCGCAGTAATCGAAGAGGAGGTCGCTGAGTTGGAGGAGGCTCACCTTCTCCATGGGCCGCCCGTCGCAACGCGGGCACTTGCGGGGCGGGCCGGGTGCGGCGTGGACGTCGTGGTCGACGGAGCAGAACTCGATGTCGCCCGCCATGCCGGTGGCGAGCACGTTGAGTTCGCCGTGTTCGAGGAACACCCCGCCGCAAGAGGGGCACTTGTCGGTGGTGATGTCTTCCTCGACCACGTGTTCCATCGTGGTTCCGCAGTGTGGGCACATCAGGGATGCCATTCCGCTGCCTCCGTTCATGCTTTGCGTTGGGTGGGGGCGTCCGCGCAGGCTGCCGTTGCATACGGGCCAGCGCTTCGTGCATCTGTACACCGCGGAGTATACCAGGCCCATCGTTGAGCGCCAAAGGCGGCCAGAGCGTGCGGCCCACTCGCGATGGACGGCTACGTCCAGCGCAACGCAGCACCAAGACTTGGGTTGGACGGCCAGCGCAGCGTCGCCTCAAACCGTCGAGGCGTCGCTGCGCGTGCTCACGATGTGTACGCGCTTGCCGCCCCCGTTGGGGGCTCGGCCCAGTGGAGCGGTGATGTGCCGACTAACAACAGGAGGCCGCTTGGCAGTAGTCGGCAATCATCGCGACACGGGGACAAGCCCTGCTCTTTACCCACAACTTGAGAGCGAAGACGCACCGTGGCCATTGCCGAACCCCGCAGGGGTTCCGTCTTCTAGCCCAGGGTTGCTGCAACCCTGGGTACAAGGCTCACGCACAAGATTCAACCCAACGGGGTTGCGTCCATGCCGTCGGTCGAGAACTGACGCAACCCCGTTGGGGTTGACGCAACCACGGCCATTCCTACCTAGGGTAGCGAGCCAAGCTCGCAACCCTGGGCTAGAAGACCG
>JAJRTI010000252.1 GCA_024278415.1 Planctomycetota bacterium
CCCGCAACCGAAACGGCACGCGCGGCGCGCCTTTTTGGAGTGCGCCGGCAGAGCCCGCCGCAAGGCGGGCGGCGACGGCGCTTTTGCTGCATGCGCGCGGCTTGCGCGAATTTGCGTTCGCGTAGACATGCGCGCGCTGCCCAGGAAAAGCGGCGTCAAGCCGCCGCACTCCACAACGCCTCGCCGCGGCCCGTACGCCGCAAACCAAACGCACGTAACGCCTCGTCCCGATGGCGCGCTGTGCAGAGAGCCTACGCAACTTCTTGTTTTTCGTCGAGGTTCCGAAAGTTTAAGGCACTAACGACCCGCGCGTCCCCGGTGGCCGCCGCGGCCTTGAGGATGTGCGCGGGGTGTCGTACAATCTGCCTGTGGACCGGGTCCGGCTTTCATGGCGCTCTGGGTGCGCCTGTCTTGAGCGTCCATACATGAAGAATCAAATGGCAGACATCGAAATCTACTTGGGCGACAACCTGCCAATCTTGCAGACCTTGCCGGACGCGTCCGTGTCGCTGGTCTACATTGATCCACCGTTCAACACCGGCAAAACGCAGTCGCGCACGCAGATCGCGACGGTCCAAGACGAGAATGGCGACCGCACCGGTTTCCAGGGGAAGCGATACCGCACCATCAAGCTCGGGACGAAGGGGTACGTAGACGTGTTCGACGACTACCAGGCCTTTCTCGAACCGCGGCTCGTCGAGGCGCGGCGCATCCTCCGCGACAATGGCAGCCTCTTCTTCCACATCGACTATCGGGAAGCCCACTACTGCAAAATCCTTCTTGACCACTTGTTCGGCCGGGACAGTTTCATGAACGAGATCGTCTGGGCGTACGATTACGGAGCCCGGTCGAATAAGCGGTGGTCGACCAAACACGACACGATCTTCTGGTACGCGAAAGATCCGAAGAACTACACATTCAACTACGATGAAATGGATCGGATCCCGTACATGGCTCCGGGCCTCGTGGGGAAAGAGAAGGCCGCTCGCGGAAAGACGCCCACCGACGTGTGGTGGCACACGATCGTCAGCCCCAACGGCAAAGAGAAGACCGGCTATGCAACGCAGAAGCCGCGCGGCGTGATCGACCGGATCGTGCGCGTGCACAGTTCGCCGGGCGACCTCCTGTGTGACTTCTTTGCTGGCAGCGGCACGCTCGGCGAGTCGGCCGCCGCATTGGGACGTCGGTGCATTCTGATCGACGACAACCCCCAAGCATTGCGCGTCATGGAGGATCGTTTCCATGAACTCGATGTCGCATGGCATAACTGGACACCGCAAGCGCTGCTCAGCGAAACCGAGCGACGCCGGCGCGCATGACGCATCCGGAATATAGATAACGCGTAACCATCGTTACAGCGAAATAGGATGTTTATGTATACAATCGAGAGGCGCTAATGGCTACTTCTCCCATCTCACGCCGCCAGTTCCTGACGCACTCCGCCGCGGCCGCGGCATTCACCATCGTGCCGCGCCACGTGTTGGGCGGGCCCGGCCGCGTCGCGCCTAGCGACAAGATCACCCACGCAATCATCGGCGTGGGCGGCATGGGCAGCGGCCACATCGGCTACGTGCAGCGCGACCGCTATGGCGAACTGCTCGCGGTCTGCGACGTGGACGCGCAGCGCGCGGCCAGGGCCAAGGCGCGCGGAGGCAAAGGCTGCACCGCGTACAGCGACTTCCGAGACGTGCTCGACCGCGGGGACATCGACGTGGTGCACGTGCCCACGCCTCCGCATTGGCACGCGCTCATCAGCATCGCCGCGGCCGAGGCCGGGTGCGACGTGTGGTGCGAGAAGCCCATGACGCGCACCATCGGAGAGACCGTGGCCGTGCGCGACGCGGTCAAGGCCAACGGCCGCATGTTCCGCATCAACACCTGGTTCCGGCTCTACAGCAATCTGTATGGCGCGGGCTGGCAAACGAAGCCGATCAAGCAACTCGTGGCCAACGGCCTGCTGGGCTGGCCGCTAACCGTGCGCGTGAGCCCGGCCACGGGCTTCAGTTGGAAGGTCCGCGGCAACTGCGGCCGGCAGGATCTCAAGCCAGAAACCGTTCCGTCGTACCTCGACTACAACATGTGGCTCGGCCCGGCGCCGGCCAAGCCTTACAACCATCTCCGCGTGCATAGCCGCTTCCGCGCGTACTGGGACTACGAGGCCGGCGGCCTGGGCGACATGGGCCAGCACTACCTCGACCCGGTGCAGTACATCCTCGGCAAGGACGACACGAGCCCGGTCGAAGTCGAAGCGCACGCACCCTGGCCGCAGCATCCGGACGCGGTGTGTCCGTGGGGGCGGGTGGAGATGAAGTACGCGGACGGCTGCCGCATCATCATCGAGTCCTGCGAGTGGGGCGACAAGACGACCGTGGGCAAGCCTTACTTCGAGGGCCCCAAGGGCAGCATCCTCAGGGGCGGCAAGACCGACCCGCCCGACCTCATCGACGCGCTGCCCACGCTGCCCGAGCCGGAGCCCATGATTCGGGACTTCAACGTGTCCGTGCGCACGCGGCAGCCGTTCGGGCTGAACGAGGACACCAGTGCGCGGAGCATCATCCTCGTGCACCTCGCGGAGATCGCGATCCGCACCGGCCGCAAGCTGCGGTTCGATCCGGCCGCGCTGCGCTTCGTCGGCGACGAGGAGGCCAACCGCATGATCGCGCCGCCCATGCGCGCGCCGTGGTGCGTCTGAGGGGAGCAGAAGGGAGCAACCGCAAAGGCGCGAAGGGCGCAAAGGGGAGAGGAGAGGGGAATCGGCGTCACTCGCGCTGGACGGCCACGTCCAGCGCCATGTGGATTTCAGGGCGACGGGCGAGGCCGTCCGTCGCGAGTGTCCAGGGGGCTCGGAGGCTCATGATTCCGCCACACGCGGGCGTGCGGTGGTGCGGTCTGTTGGATTCCGCATGGGCAATGCGATAGACTTTAGCTTTCGCGTTTTGGGCGTGGGGGGCGGATCTGTTGCTCCGCCCAATCGGCAATCCGCAATCGCCAATCGGCAATCCTTAATGCTTCCCGACCTTGAATTCCGCTTCCTCCCGCCGCTTTGGCTGCTGGCCACCGGCGCGCTCGCCGCGGTGGTGCTCGTGTGGGGCCTCTACCGGCTTGCGTACGGCGTGGTGGAGAACCGGGTGCGGCGCTGGCTCACTGCGATGCGGCTCGCGGTCGTGGCGCTCATCATCTTCTGCATCTGCCACCCGCTCTACCGCGAGTATCAAAAGACTAAGCGCAAGAGCATCGTCGCGGTGCTCATCGACGGCTCGCGCAGCATGTCCATCCCGGATGTGGATGGCCAGCCGCGCATCAAGGCCGCGCAGGCGCTCCTGACCGCGCCCGGCTCCGGGCTCGACGCGCAACTGCGCAAGACGTTCGACCTGCGCTACTTCTCCATTGGCGAAGACTTGAAGGCCATCGACGTGCCCCTCGCGGCCAAGCCGACCGCGCAGCGCACCAGCCTGGCCGGCGCTATCGCCGGGCTCGGCCGCGTGCTGGGCGACGACCCGGTGGTCGCGGTCGTCATGCTCAGCGACGGCGCGGATAACGGCCACCAAAACCTCGCACCTGTGCTCGCGGCATACCGGCAGCAGGGGGCGCCGGTCTACACCGTGCCCATCGGCTCCGCGTCGGGCATGCGCGATATCGAGATCAGCTCCGTGTCCACCAAACGCAAGGTGAGCATGGGCACGGAGATCACGCTGTCGGTGAATCTGCGCAGCCCGGGGGCCAAGGGCCTGGAAGTGCCGCTCATCCTCGAGCAAGACGGCAAAGAAGTCCTCAAGCGCATGGTCAAGCTCACCGGGGCGCCGCAGGTGGAGACGCTGGTGATCGAGACGAAGCAAGAGGGGTTGCTGCGCTACAAGGTGCGCGTGCCGGTGCAGCCGGGCGAGTTGATCTCCCAGAACAACGAGGAAGAGTTGGTCGTCAAGGCCGACCGCTTCAAGCTCAAGGTGCTCTACATGGAGGGCACGCAATACAAGCGGCCGGATCGCGACTTGTGGGAGTTCCAGTACCTCGTGCAAGCGCTCGAGGAAGACAAGGACATCGAGGTGACGGCGCTGTTCCGAGACGACGTGGAAGCGGCGCGCAAGGTGGGCATCTACTGGGTGCGCCACCCGCAGAAGGGCTTCCCCCACAAGAAGAAGGATCTGTTCGAGTACGACGTGATCATCTCCAGCGATATCGACATCGAGTATTTCACCGATGAGCAACTCAAGCTGACCGCGGACTTCGTGTCCGAGCACGGCGGCGGCTTCTGCATGGTGGGGGGGTACACCGCGTTCGGCACCGGCGGGTACGACGAGTCGGTCATCGACAAGCTGTTGCCGGTAGACATGCAGGGCCGGCAAGACAACTACCGCGACTACGGCCCGCCGGCGGTGAAGTGGAAGCTCACGCCGGAAGGCCTGCGCCACCCGATCATGCAGCTCGATCCGGACCCGGACAAGAACGCGGCGATCTGGGAAGGCATGCCGGGCTTCTACGGGTTTAACTACGTGCTGCGCGCCAAGCCGGCCGCGACCGTGCTCGCGGTGCACCCCACCGAGAGCACGCCGTACGGCCCGCGTGTGCTGCTCGCGGTGCAGCAATACGGCCGCGGCCGCGCCATGGCCTTTATGCCGGACACCACGGCCGGCTGGGGCGAAGATTTCGAGACCGACTTCGGCGAAGGCCCAGACGATAACCGCTACTACAAACACTTCTGGCAGAACGCGGTGCGCTGGCTGGGCGCGTACCAGCTCCAAGCGCCGAACAAGAACATCCTCGTCAACACCCGCCTCAATCGCTACGCGCTCGGCGACCAGGCCGAGATCATCGCAGAAGTGCGCGACGAAAACTTCGAACTGACCTTCGAGTCGACCGTGTGGGCCGACGTGAAGACGCCAACCGGCAAGACGGACCGCGTGCGCCTCGAACCAGACCTGCGGCAGAAGGGCGTGTACGGGGCCCGCTACAAACTCAAGGAGCAAGGCCGCTACGAGATCACCGCGTACAACCGCGCCGGCGGCAAGCTGCTCGACCAAGACGTGACCATGTGCTTCTGCGACCAGTCGCAGGCCGAGTTCCGCAACTACGCGTTGAACGAGGAACTGCTCAAGCGCATCGCAGACGCGACCGGCGGACGCGTGCTCAAGCCGGACGAGTTGCCGGCGCTCGCGAAGGAACTGGAAGCCGCAACCCATCAGGCGCAGACGTACTCGGCCAAGTGCTGGTGGGACAACCCGTGGATGTACGCGGCGCTGATCGCGCTCCTCGCCGCGGAATGGTTCGCCCGGCGCCGGGTGGGATTGCCCTAGACTAAGTTCATGGGCCCTCGCCCTGTCGGGTGCGGGGCTCGGCTTCGCCCGACTCAGCGAACGCCTCCGCAGGGCTTGCCCCCAATGGCGCGGACTTAGCGTTCTCCAGCGCCGTAGGCGCGGCAGTCAATAGCCAGGCGGCGGGGGTCAACGGCCGCCCGGGGGCCCAAGGCGTAAGCCTTGGGAACGCTGATCGCGTCGTTGACAGAGCCCCGCAAGGGGCGACAGTACCGTGCGAACGTGGCATACTGTCGCCTCTACGAGGCTCTCGCGCCGATGCCTGTTGCTTACCCAAGGCTTACGCCTTGGGCTATTCACTGTCGCCCCTCGTTGGGGCTTCCGAAGGCCATCCAACGCTTAAGTTCGCACC
>JAJRTI010000253.1 GCA_024278415.1 Planctomycetota bacterium
AGCGACCCCGGGGATCTGGGAGCGCACGCGTGGTTCTACGACAACACCTGTGAAGTCGGCGACCGCTACGCCAAGCAGGTCGGCCTCATGGCCGCCAATCCCTTCGGCCTCTACGACACACACGGCAACGTGTACGAGTGGTGCCAAGACACGTACGGCTACTACCGGGGCCACGACAACTACTACGACTATCAGCAGACCCACGGCGACGACTGGAAGGTGATCCGCGGGGGCAGCTTCCTGTGCGACTGGCCCATGTGCCGATCCGCACACCGGCTCCTGTTCCGGCAGGACATGGGGCAATGCGGCCTGGGGTTGCGGCCAGTGCTCGACCTGCCGCGGTAGCGCGGGGCCATCGGGAGGGAAGAGGTCGGGGACACGAAGTCGGACGCTTCCCGGCCTTGGGTCATGTCCCCGAACGCGTCCGGAATCGCATCGTGCCTGCAACACGTTTACCGGCGCCTGCGCTCGTAAACTAAGACGCCCGCGCGGTCGGACAGGAGCCGCCAACGTCCCGAGCCTGCCACCTGATCCCTCAATGCCGCCAGCGCCCCCTCACTGCGACGCAGCCACCGGTCGTTGCGGTCGATCACGACCACGTCAGCATCCGCAAGACGGTTGGGAAAGGTCCACACAGCCGCGTGGTGGGTAAACTGCGTCGCGATGAATTCGCTCGCGCAGACCTTGCTCGGCCGCGGGATGGTCTGGCGCAGCCGCCGGGCTTCGGCCGCGGCCGGCTGGGCCACGTACATGCGGCGGTAGTGGTAAGGCGACGCGGGATCCCAGAAGCTCAGCGACAGCGGCCCCTTGCCCACCAGCACCGATGCCACCAACGCGGCGACGATCAGCCCGCATGACACGGCCGCGCCCGTTCGGCGGCCCGCTTCGGCTCGCCAACGGACGAAGCGCTTCACGCCGAACGGCAGCGCGAAGAACACGAACGGCAACACCGGCGCGTGGTAGTGGAAGAGGATCGACGATGCTTGGTACTTGCTGTTGAGCAGACAGATGGCCAAGGCCGGGACCGCCAGCGCCAAGCGGCCCGGCGACAGCAATGGCAGCAACAGCAGCGGCACGAGCAAGTGCAGCATGAAGCCGGTCTTTTCAACGCTGAACATGTAAACCGCCGCGCGCCAGGGGCGCGAGAGCAGGGAGTGCGCGACCTGCCCCGCGCTGCCGCCCAAGTGCTCATAGTACTGGAACCCGCGAAACCCGCCACCCGAGAACGCGGGGATGACGACAAAGAGAGCGGCGAAGAACCACGCCAAGCCCACCACGAGCATCGCAAGCCCGAAACGCCGGTCCCGTCGCCGGGCGCCCCCCCCGGCGCCGCGCATCGAGGAGCCCAGCACGTACACGCCCGCGGCCGCGGCGACCAGCGCGTACTCCTCACGGCAGCACAAGGCGATCGCAAACGCGAGGCTCGCCCGGCCATAGCGCCGCCGTTCTACCCAATAGAGCGCGAGCAACGACGCGGGCATGCCCAACGTGCCCAGCCGCACGATTTCGCCCGACGCGTCGGAAACCAGATACTGCACACCTGGGTGCAGCAGATACGCGACGCCACACGCGAGCGCGAGCCGCGTGTCGCTTAGCACTCGCCGACTCAGCAAGTAGATGGGCCCCGCACCGAGCCCGACCGCCAGCACCTGAAGCAGCGTCAAGGTCTCGATGCGTTGGCAGAGCGCATACACCGGCCATATCCAGAACTGGATGAACCGCACCCGCGTGCCGAGGAAGATGTACTCGTGCTCGCAGGCGTGCAATACGTTGCCGTGGCACATGTTCCACAGCATGCGCTCGAAGTAGCCCGAATCCGTAAACGGAACATTGTTGGCGCGCACCTGGAGACAGTTGAGCGCGCCGAAGACGACAACGAACACCGCAATCGCGGCAACCATAAGCGCGTGCGATAGCCGCGGGCGCTCGCACCCATCCGAGAGGTCTCCCCACTTCATGCCCGCGGCCAGGCCGGCCGCAACCGGGATGAGGAAGTATGGGAAGTACACGAGCTTGGGGCTGAGGTAGCACACCGGCGCGAGCCAGAACAGCAGCAAAGGCGCGTACCATCGCGCACTGACACAGAGCCCATCGGCCAACCGGACTCCGCGGCGCTTGGCAAGCACGAAACCGGCGATCGGCCACGATACGACGCCCCAGCCCACAAGCACGGCAAGCCAGACACCGAGCCCCCATTCCGGCAACGCCGCCTGGAGGGATGGCGAGAGAATCGCCCGCCCCATCTCGGGAATCCCAGCCAAGTCGTTCACGAACCATCCCAACCCCGCGGCGCCGGCCACCACGATGAGCGCGTGCGCCAAGCGCAAGCGCGGCGCGGCGCTCCGTAGGGCTCCGTCTGCCCATTCACAGTTTCCAGTTCCCAATCTTTAGTCCTCAGTCAGAACCCACGGATCGGATGGCCATGGCCACAGGACCAAGTGGAGTGGCCGGCCACGCCCATGCCGATGCCCAACAGGTGGCCGACAATGATACCAACAAGTTCGCCCCGCTGAGACGGGTTCTGTGGGGGCGGCCCCCACGCGCAAGTCTCGCGCACGCCCCACAACCGCTTCGCGCTTGCAAAGCCGCGGACCATGCCCTATCATAGCCGCGGCCTCGCACGAGACAGCTCATGGCCCCGCAAACGTCTCGTGCTTTCCTATGATTCAAGCTGCCCGGAGCGCCTGAATGGGCGAGATCAAGATCTGTGCTGTCTGCAAGAGGCGGATATCCCCACGCGAATTCGAGGAGGGATTGGTGGGCGAGAGGAATGGGAAGCCGGTGTGCCAGGAGTGTCGCGGTGGAGCCAAGAGGCCGCAGCAGGACGGCGTCACCACACTGCTCGAGCACATCCTGAAAGAGATCAAGAGCATCAACCGCACGGTCACCTTCGAGGAGGCGTCGATTTGGATGATCCTGGGTGCGGTGGTGCAGTGCTTCGCGGTTGCCGCGCTCATCTTCGCCTATCTCAAGGGCGGCCAGTGGACTGCGGAGACCATGCTCTTGCTCGCCATCCTATTTCAGTTGATGGCGTTCACCTTCTTCACGTTGAAGAGATGAACCTGGGGCTGTTGGCAGCAGCGGGCCGGGCGCTACGGCGCCACGAGCTTGGGGTGATAGGTTGTCTTGAACGCCTTGAGCATGTCGCCGGGCTCTCCCTTGCCATACTCCGCCTTCTCGTGCTCGGTGCGTTGGGCCACGACCGTGAGCGCAGCCTCAGGCTTGGCGCCTGGCTCGGTGCTGAACTTAAACAGCATCTTGACCACCACCTTCTTGAGCCCAGGAATCCGGTCGAATAGCGCACGAATGGCGCGCACGGCCTTGTCCTCCGCATCCGGCTTCACCATCGCCTCGTCCCAGTACGTGGGCTTCAAGCGGATCACGACCTGGCACTCCTCGGGCTTGCCCGGCGTGCGCGCAATCGACGCGTAGTCCTCGCGCACGAACACGCGTTCCCCCTTAGCCTCGCCCTGGTCGAAGACCAACGAGGCGAGCACGTCCTCGATCTCCCGAGCGGGCGTCTTGGGGTCCGTGAAGTACACGTAGCCTTCGGGCGCAGGAGGCGCGCCCTCGTTGACTTGCCTCTCCGAGTCCTTCCGCCACATCAGGATGAGAATGAACGCGACGACCGCGGCGAAGAACAGCACGTTGCCGATGATCAGCACTCGATGCGCGCCGCCGCCGGGAGCGGGCATGTCGCTCTCGGACTCCGCGTCACCCCCATCGAGGGCGTCGAAGTTCTCCGGGAGCATGTCCGCGTCCAGAGGTGCGTCGTAATCCTGCCCCATCTCGGACGGATCGAAATCTAGGTCTTCCGCACCGCCGCGCTTGCCGGCTGGCACGTCTAGCCCTTCCAGTTCGAGTCCGCCGTCCTGCTCGTCGCGGTCCTCCGCCCCAGGCATCTCCTCCTCTGCCGCCTCAGTCTCTGCTGCGATGGATGCCGCGTCGCCCTGCGGTGCTTCTGCGATCTGCGCCGCGTCATCCCCAGCCGACTCATCTGCTTCCGCGTTGCGGGCCGCGGCTTCCTCATCAGGCGTCGCCTCGGCGAACTCCTCCGGGGCCTCGGGCGTAGCCTCCTCAGCATCGGCCTCTACTGGCGCGGGCGACTGCTGCTCGTCCTGTTGTTCGGCCTCATGTGTCTCAAACGCCATCCTCATGTCTCCTGTCAAATCTGAGTCGCCTTCGCGGCCAGCAACCACGATGAAAAACAACAAGCTGGCGCGGAATGCCTTCGCGTTCTGATGCTTGCACTGCCATGCCGGTGAAGACGGAAGGCGATCCCGAGGCTTCGGGATCCGCTCCCGCGTTGCGGGCGCAGCCCGCTTTGTGCCATGCGCGAAAACCCTCGTGCCGGATGGCTACGCGGTGCGGTAAACAGAACAGGCGACAGCCAGAAAGGGGCCGTCGCCTGTTATCGGTCTCACGCCACTCCACGCAGCAGACTCTAGTGCCTCGCCGCGGTCTTCCAGCCGTCCTGGGAGACGTCGGACTTGTATACGTTGCCGAGGCCGCTGGCCAGGTTGATCACCATGTCGCGCTTGTCCAGCCACTTGTCGGACACGTGCCAGAAACACCGCACGGCCGGCACCCATCCTCCGTACTTCTCCTCCTTGTCCACCACGGCCTTGTTGTCTGGATCGGTCGGATCTTCCACGAGGCCCTCGACCTCCGTCTGCTTGGCTTCCCGCCACGAAACCACGCCGTCCGAGTTGCCGCACACGGTGTCGGGGAACAACGGCTTGCCGCCGTCCATCCACCATGAACATCGCGACATGCAGAACTCATAGAGGTAGCTCACACCCTTGACATCCTGGTTGCGCACGTCCTTGGGCTTGACCTTGGGCGGGTCGCCGTAGAGCACGAGTTCGTCGGGCTGATCGCCAGACGTGCAGGTCTCCGTGTCGTCGGTCTCCTCGAACTGCGACCCCTTCGAGTAAGGTGGCACGCCGCCCTCCGCGCCCAGGCTCAACACGTCCTGCGGGCAGATGAATAGTTTCTTATTACTCGCGTAGTTGGGGTACAGGTTCGAGAGCCACGGGGGAAAGGTATCGGGATAGTCCGTCTTATACATCGCGATACACTTGAAGATTTGGTTGAGGTTCGCGATGCAGTTGGTTTCACGCGCCTTCTTGCGCGCGATGGACAGCGCGGGCATGAGGATGGCCGCCAGAATCGCAATGATGGCGATGACCACGAGCAATTCGATGAGCGTAAAGGCTCGGGAGGACCGTCTTCTTGACACAGTACTCACATCAACTCTCCTAATATGTGGCTCAGCACGGAAGCGTTCTTCGAGGACTGACGGATGCGGATCCGTGCAGCGAAGCGAGGCACCTGCCGTCTGCTTCACAGGTTCCGCGCCAGTCCTATGTTGGCGCGTGATTATACGCCCGCCTAATCGCCAATGTCAAGCACTGCAACCGCGTCGGGCTCAAGCAAAACGCCGCTATAGGGCCCGTCATCGGCCATTCTTTGCGATTGTCGAATACCCCGTCCGATTGAAAACAGAGCCCCGGCGTGGTATACTGCCTCGTTTTTCATAGGGAGTTGGCCGGATGCCCGCTCCGTTGTGTTGGGAACGTAACGTAGGGCCAACGTGCGGCAATGATGCACACCTCTCGAAAGCGCCACATGGCTTGGCTTGTGCTCGCAGCAGGCCTCATGGTGGCCGCCTCCCCTCTGCCGGCAGCGACCGAACTCCCCGCATGGTGGGACACGGCTTGGCGCCACCGCATCGTCGTCCTCACCGTCGAGCCGGAGCTAGCGGGCAAGATCAACACGGCGCGTGTCATGCTCGACAAGGGGGAACCTTTCCACCAACAAGGCCGAGACGTGCGCGTTGTGGACGACCGTTTCCGCACCGTGCCCCATACGGTTGAGCCACAGGATGACGGAAGCCTGACCATCGAGTTCTCCGTGGTCAACGCGACATCCGACCGCTACGCGGTCTACTACGATAACCCTAACGCGCCGGCGGTGCAACACAAGTGGGCCAAACGAGTGGGCGGGCTGTATCTGGAAACACGCGACGCTACCCCCTATGGCCGGCACGGCGGCAACGTGTACAGCTATTCCGGCATGCTCCAAGCGATCAGCGCATGCACGAAGGTGTTCGGCAGGAAACTCTGGCCTGCCATCAATGATACACACAACCCCTTCGGCAGCGACGACCGATACATCAGCATCTACACGGGCGATCTCTACTGCCCCGAGACGGGCACGTACGGCTTTGCAACCAACTCCGACGACGCCAGCTTCATGCTCATCGACGGCAAACTCATCGCCCAATGGCCCGGTGGCCACGTGCCCGCGCAGACGTGGATCAACGATAACGAGGAGTGCAAGATCGGCAAGATGGCGCTCAAGCGCGGCATCCACAAGATCACCTACTACCACGTCGAGAGCTACGGCGGCCAGCTTGCCCGAGCGGGTTGGAAGAAGCCGTCCGACAAGTACTTCACCGTCATCCCGGCCAAGGCCTTCGTTCGAGAACTCCCGGCTTGGATTGTGGCCCGGCAAGATCGCACCAAGCCCACCAACGCGTTCTTCGAGTTCGAGGATGCCGGCGCTCTGCGCCTGGGCAGCGACGCCTACATCTTCCCAGCCGTCAAGTTCCAGAACCGCGCGGTCGCATCGCTTGGCAAAATCAAGTCTTCCTTCTGGGAGTTCGGCGACGGCGCCCAAAGCTACGAAACCAACCCCATTCACGAGTTCCCGGCCAGAGGCGCCTACCCGGTGAAGCTCACCGTGCGCGACACGCTCGGATTCACCGACACACTGACGCGGCTCGTGCAGGCGAAGGCTGAGGATGTGCGCAACGTCGTGATCTTCTTCGACCTGGACAAGAGCGCAACGATCCTGAAGCCTAAAGAGCCGCTCAACCTCACGGTACGCCTCCAGAGCCAGATCGGCCCCATCGCGTTCGACCTGGACTCCTCCCTGGAGAGCGTCGCGGGAGCCCTGGTCGAAGACACGTCCGAGACCATCGTACTCGAAGCCGGCAAATGGTACTCGACCCAGCGCACGTACGAACCTGGCGACGTGGAGCATTCGGTGCGGCTCAAACTCATGTACCGCGGCCACGTGATCCAGGAGCGCGTGATCGATATCGTGCCCACCCGCTCACGAATGGGACACCTGCGCGTGGACAACGAGAACCTCGTGTCCCCGGACGGCCACATTGTCGTGCTCAGACTCGACGATCTGCCGCTGCGCAGAGGCGACCTCGGCACGCGCAGGCGCGTCGCCGGCCGGCCGCTCAAGATCATCGTGATCGACGATTCGCTGAGCCCCGCGGCCGCCGAAGCAACACCTGACCACACGTACTACGGTATACTCGCCGGCCTTATTCAGAAGCACGGCAAGGCCAAGTCTGTCCAGATCAAGCGCATCGGCCGCTTCCCCCAGAGCGCAGGCTACCCCCCCCTCGTGCGCCTGAGCCGGCTCAACCAGGACGTGATTGCTGAGCAGCCGGACGTGGTGCTTCTCGTGTGCAGTATCACCGACATTCTCAACTACCTGCCCGAGCGCGAATTCGAAGGCTACTTGCGCGCCGCACTCGACCAAATCCTGAGCCAAACAAAGGCCGACGTGTTTCTCGTTACCCCCCCCCCGCTGGCCGTCAACCCCCTCATCAGCAAACCGTACGCGACCGCAGCCAAACGCGTGGCCCAGAGGCGAGACGTGCCCACCGTCGATCTGTATACGCTCTTCTTCCTTCGGGAGAAGGAGTTGAGGTCGTTCTACCAAGACGAAGTCGACCCTGATCCTGTTTTCTACCTAGAACCGAACCTCAAGGGCCAACGCCTGATCGCCCAAGAGGTCTATCGAATCATGTATGGAGGCAAGTCGAGGCATGCCTCAAGATGACGCCAAACGACGCTCCGGCCTCTTGGTCGTGCTCGCGCTGCTGACCATCGCCTGCATCGGCGGGGTTGCTCTGCTCGGCGCGCGCTACCGCAAGGAAGAGGAGTCTCGCGACCAACTCAGTGAAGAACTGAAGAACGCCCAGTTGTGGCCGAAGGAAAAGGAGGCGTTCCAGAAGCAGATCGAGAAGCTCAACGCCGACCTGGCAGGGCTACAAGCCCGTGTCGCCATCGAGGAACGCAAGCGCGACAACCTGCAGCGCAAGTACCGCGACCTGCTGCCCGTGCCCGAAGCGCAAAAGAAGAAGATCGTCGCACTCATGGAGGAGGCCCAGGCGCGCCAGCAGGCGCTCCGCAAGTCGAACACTCAAATCGCTTCTCTGCGCAACCAAGCCGCGCAGTTGGCCAAGTCGAACGCATCGCTGCAAAAGCAAGTCGCCGCCCTGGTGACCAAGGCCAGCAAGCTGGAGAAGGAACGCGGCTCGCTGGCCACGAGCCTGACCTCGGCCAACACCAAAACCATGGGCCTCGCGAAGCAAGTGGCTCAGCTCCAGCAAAGCCTCAAGGCAGAACAGCAGAACCGCTCGCAGACCCAGGCCGCTCTCCTCGCGGCCCAGAAGGGGCTGGCGGGCCTGCAAGCTAGCTTGGCCAAAACACAGGAGGCCCTCAAGCAGAGCATTCAAGAGGCCACCAAAGGCAAGGCCGACACCCTCAAGCTCACCCAAGACCTTCAGAAAACCAAGGCCGAACTCAGCTCCATCAAGGCCGCGCTTGATCGAGCACTGAAGGATCTGGGCGCGGCTCAGCAGAAGGGCGCACTGCTCAAACAACAACTCGACGCAAAGACAGCCGAACTCGCAAAGGCACAAGCGTCCCTCCAGCAGACGAAACAACAACTTGCCGCCTCGCAACAGACCGCCATCAAGACGGCGCAGCAGGCCGCGGCGCTCGCCAAGCAAGTCCAGGACTCAAAGACCCAACTCAACCAGCCTCAGACCGCACTCGCCGCGGCACAGGCGGCCAAGGCCGCCGCAGACAAGCAAGCCGTTGACGCCGCCCAGAAACTGGCCCAAGTCCAAGAAGAACTCAAGACGACCCAACAGCAGAAAGCGCAGTTGGAGAAGAACGACTCAGCGGACAAGAAATTCCTCAAGGAAATACGGAACGCCAACAAGGCCCTCGAGGCCGAGCGCCGCAAGCTCGCCGCAGAGAAGACGCACTTGGCCAACGCGGTCGCGGCCGTCACCGCGGACCGCGATAGAATCGCTGAAGACCTGATCTCGGCTCAGAAGCAAGCCCGTGCGGCGACAGCCGCCGCTTCTCAACTCGCCCAGAAACTGGCCCAAGCACAGAAGACTCTCACGGCCACCCAGCAGCGACTCCAGCAAGCCGTGCAGGCACAGAAAGCGGCCGCAGCGCAGTCGGCAGCGCTCGCCCAGGAGGCCGCCGCGCTCAAGACGCAGGTGAAACAGCTCACGGCCACCGTTGCCGCGGCGAAGCAGGTTCAGGATAAGCTCTCGGCGGAAAAGGCGGCGCTGGAACAGAAGCTGGCCGCACTCAAGACGCCCGCGAAGCCGAAGTAGTCTGCGAGGCCCCACCATGGCTAGCTGCGCCCGACTCCCCCTCCTGGCCTGTGCCATGCTTGCGCTCGCCGGCGCAACCGCCGGCGCCCAAAACGAGACGCTGCTGTTCAATTTCGCGGGCAGCACCGACGGTTGGCACGGGGTGGACGCCCGCGGCAACGTCAAGCCGCTCACCACGGCCCTTGCCCCTGGCGCCCAGCGCCAGCGCGCGTTGCGGGTCGACGTGGCCTTCCCCAAAGAGGCCACCATCCGCGTCAAGCGCCAGTTCGACTGGTCCAAGCGCGACGTGCTCCGCTTCCGCGTCTTCGTGCCCCGGCGAGGGCCGGTCGACGCCCAGGTCCTCGTGTATATCAAGGACGGCGAAGACCGCTGGTACCAGACGCTCGTCGAACGGCCGCTCAAACGAGGCCAGTGGAACCGCGTGAGCGTCGATATTTCCGACCGCAGCCGCTACTGGTCGTTCAAAGGCCACTACCGCCCCTGGGACGGGTATACCAAGCAGCAGATCCGCGAGTTGGGCATCAAGCTTCTCAGCCGGCGCACGTACGTGGGGCCCATCTACATCGACGACATTGCCATCGCCTCGACCGACCGGGGCCAATCCGAAACGCCGCCCTCGCAGCTCTTCGACTTCCGCACGAACAACGACGTCGTGCCGCGCTACGGCAAGTTCGAAATCACCTTCGAGTTGTCGCGCACGTACCGCAACCCCTTCGACCCGCGCGACATCGACGTGCACGCCTGCTTTGTCGGGCCCAGCGGCAAGCCCACCACGGTGCAGGGTTTCTTCTATCAGGACTACATCCGCACGCAGCAACGCAAGGTCGAGCGCCTCATGCCCATGGGCCGCAGCAAGTGGAAGGTGCGCTTCGCGCCAACCGAGGTCGGCACGTACCGCTATTTCGTTGAGATCAACGACCCCCACGACCCCAAGCCCGTGCGCACGCGCATGCGCGCATTCCAGTGCGCCCAGTCCGACAACCCCGGCTACGTGCGGGTCAGCAAGCGCGACCCTAACTACTTCGAGTTCGACAACGGCGACTTCTTCTACCCCATTGGCCACAACGTGTGCGCGACCTTCGATGCGCGCAACGCGGAAAACCTCGAAGTCGCAGTCGTCCAAGGCGAGGGCACATTCGCCTACGAACGCTACTTCAAGCGCATGGCCGAAAACGGCGAGAACACCGCGCGCATTTGGTTCGCCGGCTGGGCCTTCAGTATCGAGTGGACCAAGAGCTACGACATCCACTACAACGGCTTGGGCCGCTACAACCTCGAAAACGCATGGCGACTCGACTATGTCATGGATCTCGCGGCCAAGTACGGCATCTATGTGATGCTCACTTTCACCCCCCACGGTGAGATGCAGCCCAACGATGCCCAGCACGAGGAGAGCGACTGGGGCTCCAGCCCCTACAACGTCAAAAACGGCGGATTCCTCACGTCGCCGAGATATTTCTGGACCCACCCTGACGCTCGGCGCTACTACGAACAGAAGGTCCGCTACATCCTCGCCCGGTGGGGCCACAGCCCAAACGTGCTCGCCTGGGAAATCTTCAACGAGGTCGACCTTGCCCGCTACTATCGCCACATGGGACAGATCTGTGCAGAGTGGACGGGCAAGACCGCACAGTTTATCCGGGACACGGATCCGGCCAAGCACATGGTCACGACGAACCTCTTCTACCTCTACCAAACCCAATGGGCCGCGCCGCTCTGGAGCCGGCCCGAACTGGATCTCACCACCGGCCACCTCTTCAAGGCCAATCTCCCTGAGTTCCTGCGCTCCATGTACACCCACATGAAACGCTACAACAAACCGTTCCTCGTGACCGAGGCCGGCGACACCCCCTTCGGCCAGGGCCCCGTGCAAACTGAGAAATACCTCCACATGGGCATCTGGGCCTCCCACGCCATGCCCTACCCCGGCGCCGCCATGCCGTGGTGGTGGATTTTCATCGACGACCGCAACCTGTATCGCCACTTCGGAGCGCTGGCCAAGTTCGCCAAAGGCCAGGACCGCCGCGGCATGGGCATCCACTTCAAGTCCGGCCAGATCATCGACGTCACGCGGCGCCGGCCGGTCCCTCGCTTCGGCACGGAGGCTTGCGGCAACAAGGAGTGGGCCGTCGTGTGGGCGTACGACTTGACTTATTTTGGGCTCTCGAACGACAAGACACCCTTGCCCGCAGACAAGGCTGCCCTGGTCCTCGCGGACATGACCCCGGGCGACTACACCGTCGAAATCTGGGATACGTATGAGGGCAAGATCGTCGAAACCCGGCGTGTCAAGTGTAAGGGCGATACACTCACCGTCACCCCGATCAAGATCGATCGCGACGTGGCGCTCAAGGTCAAGCGCGTGGCCGCAACAGGGGCGCCTGGCAAGATCCAGTGGCGGAAGGCGCCGATTCCGCCGCGGCCGTAAGCGGCCTGGGGGCGAGAACAAAGCATCCTCCGCACGGCTGTCGGCCTTCGGGAGGGTTATCCCTTGGCCACGGCCAGCAACCGCATGGGGCCGCTGCTCCCTGCTCTTTGCCCACAACTCCAAACTCTTGCGAGATCGCTCTCGTGCGGCCTCCAGGACCCCAAGGGGGTTCCTGTATGATAGCCCAGGGTAGCGGCCTCAGGCCGCTACCCTGGGAACAAGGCGCCCAACCCCCTCACCAACCATTCCCCCCATGCCCTACACCTACGCCTACCCGCGTCCGGCCGTGACCGTGGACGTTGCCGTCTTCGCGCCCAGGGGCGAACGCTGGCACGTGCTGCTCATCCAACGCGCCAAGGATCCATTCAAGGGCAAATGGGCGCTGCCCGGCGGATTCGTCGATGAGGGCGAGGACCTGACCGATGCGGCGCGGCGAGAGTTGGTGGAGGAGACGGGCGTCGATGATGTGCGGCTCGTGCAATGCGCCACATACGGCAAGCCGGACCGCGACCCTCGCGGCCGCGTGATTACGGTTACCTATGCGGCCGTGCTTGATACAATAAGGGAGGAAGCCCGCGCCGGCGACGATGCCGCGCGAGCGTCGTGGTTCCCTATGGACAATCTGCCCGACCTCGCATTCGATCACCGCCGCATCATTGGCGATTGCTTCAAGCGGGCCGTCGAGGGCGCAGAGACCGCGCAATGACGCAAGTCGAACATCCTGAGTTCTACAAGCAACTCATGGACAATCTGTACGATGGCGTGTACTTCCTCGACACGCAACGGCGTATCACCTATTGGAATAGGGGTGCGGAGCGCCTCACCGGATACCAAGCCGGCGAGGTCGTCGGCCGCTGCTGCGCGGACAACATCCTTATGCACGTGGACACAGACGGGGCTTCGCTCTGCCAGAACGCCTGCCTCGCCACCATGACGCTCAAGGACGGGAAACGCCGCGAGGCCCAAGTCTTCCTGCACCACAAAGACGGCCATCGCGTGCCCGTACGCATGCGGATCGCCCCTGTGTCAGAACCGGGCGGCCGGATCGTGGGCGCGCTACAAGTCTTCAGCAACGCCGCCCCCAACAAGGCGCTCGCCGAACGCTTGGAGCAGCTTCAAAAGCTGGCATTCTTCGACGCACTCACGGGCATCGGCAACCGGCGCTACGCAGAGACCACGCTCGAAACACGCATGGCCGAACTCAATCGCTACGGCTGGCGTTTCGGCATCCTTATGGTCGACATCGACAACTTCAAGGCCTTCAACGACAGGCACGGCCACGGCGTGGGCGACCGCGTGCTGAGGATGGTGGCGAACACGCTCATGCACAGCCTACGCACGTTCGACGCGGTGGCGCGCTGGGGCGGCGAGGAGTTCCTCTGTGTCCTCGCCAACGTGGACCGCGAGCAATGCGAGCAAACTGCGGAGCGCTTGCGCCGGCTGGTGGAGGAGTCAGGCCTTGTCGAGGGCGGACGGCCGCTGCGGGTCACGGTGTCCGTGGGGGCCGCACTCGCACGGCCCGGAGACACCGAAGAAGCGGTCATCAAGCGCGCAGACGACATGCTCTATCGCAGCAAGGGCGCCGGCCGCAATCATGTGGTCATGAGCGCACCCGAGTAGGGCTACACCAGTTCATCCCTGAGCCGCTCGACCGTCGCGTGAATCTCCGAGCGCTCCGCGCCGCTGATCGCCTGGTCAATGAGCGCGGCAGGCGAGTCGATGACGCCCAAGTGTGCAAGCGCCTCCTTGTGCCCCACGAGCCAGTACCGCGCACCCGCGCCGTACACGCCGTGAAAGAGGTCAATGAGCAGGTTCTGCTTGCGCATGGCTTCCTCTCGTTCGCCGGCCTTCGCCGCGTCGACAATCGCCTTGAGCAGCTTCGTCGCGAGCGAACCGATGCCAGCCACCGTGCCGTCCGCTCCGGCCATCACCGCCGGCGCCACGCCCCACTCCTCGCCGATCAGCACGCGGAACTGCCCGACGCTGTCACGAATGCGCAGCAGCTCCATCATGTAGCGGATGCTCCCCGACGAGTCTTTCGTCGCGATGATGTTGGGATGCACAGCAAGCCTGGCGATCGTGTCGAGATCGAGAGGATTCTGCGTCGTGGACGGCAAGTTGTAGATCACGACCGGCACGTCCACTGCGTCCGCAACAGCCACGAAGTAATCGTACAGCGCACCTTGCGGCTGGTTGGGAAAGTAGTACGGCTGCACGAG
Source organism: Planctomycetota bacterium (assembly GCA_024278415.1). The sequence goes on from JAJRTI010000253.1 coordinate 14,096, forward strand.
CACGACCGCGTCCGCGCCCATGGCCTGCGCCTGCTTGGCCTTGGGAACCGCGCGCACGAGCGACGTCTCCGGCACGCCCACAAGCACCGGCGCTCGCCCGGCCGCATGCGCCACCGCCGTCTCCACGATGCGCCGAGCATCGTCGTCCGGCAGCAGCGGGCCTTCGCCCATGCTGCCCAGCAAGAAGATGCCGTCGGCACCGTGGCCGACCATGAAGTCGATTAGCCGCTTCGTCGACGCCACGTCCACGGACAGGTCGTCCTTGAGCGGCGAGAGCATGGGAGGGATGACGCCTTTGAGATCGAGCATGAGAAACACCGTGAATCGTGAATGCCGGGGGGGAGTTGCGGCCGCGCGGCGTGATCGTAGCACAGGGGCTTCAGCCTGTCCACTGATCCTGGTAAAGTGTGTGGCAACGTGGCCTCCACCAACATCAATGCCTTCGCTGTCAGGAAGCGCAACAGCGCACCAGGAGCCGGAGCAGATCCCGAAGCCTCGGGATCCGCTCCCGGCTTGCGGGAGATGCCTGCTTTGTCCCCAACGAAAGGACGGAACCAATGAGCAAGATCGAAGTCGGCTACACGACGTATCTCAAGGAGACCTGCGAGAAGCTCCAGAAACCCGGCGCACTCCTCACCTCGCTCGACGCCAACGGCCGGCCCAACGCGATGACCATCGGCTGGGGCACGATCGGCATCGTGTGGGGCAAGCCCACGTTCGTTGTGCTCGTCCGTCCCTCGCGTTACACGTACGACTGCATCGAGACAACCGGCGACTTTACGGTCAACGTGCCCACCCATGACATGACGAAGATCGTCGCCGTCTGCGGCACCCAATCCGGCCGCGACCACGACAAGTTCGCGGAGCAAGGCTTGACGGCAACCGATGGCCTCCATGTCAAGTCGCCCATTATCGGCCAGTGCCCAGTCTGCTACGAGTGCAAGGTTGTCGCGCGCAAAGACCTCAGCGCGGCCGGGCTTGAAGCATGGATCGAGCGCGACTACTACCCCAAAGGCGACTTGCACCGCGTGTACTACGGCGAGATCCAAGTGGTCCGCGCCGACGAAGACGCGGCCGCCAAGTTGCAGGCATAGAGACCGGTGAGCACCCTCCTCTTGGCCGCCCTCATGTCGGCATCGACTCAGGGACCGCAAGCACTGGAAGTCATCGCCTCGACGAAGCTCCACCCCCGCATCGTCGAGTGCAAAGTGTACTCGCCCGCGCTGGGCATGCACAACCGCTTCGTCGTCGTCCTGCCAGAAGGCTACGCGCAACGCAAGACGCCCTGGCCGGTCGTCTACTTCCTCCACGGCGCCGGCCGCCACTGCCGGTCGCTCGTCAGCCAACCCAAAACGCGCGACGCGCTCCTCGCGGCCCCGTTCGTGTCCGTGCACCCCAACGGCCGCGGCGGATGGTGGATCGACAGCCCAGTGAAACCGGAGAGCCGGTACCAAACGCACGTGGCCGAGATCGTGCGCACCGCGGAGGCGAACTTCAACGTGAGCAAGGAGCCTAAACACCGCGGCCTGGGCGGCTGGTCCATGGGCGGCTACGGCGCCACGCTCTACGCGCAGGCCCATCCCGGCCAGTTTGCCGCGCTTGCGACGATCCTGCCGCTCGTGGACTTCCCGAATCCGTCTCTGCCTCCCAAGCAGAACCACAGCGTCCCGCCCGTGCTCGGCAAAGACCCGGCGGTCTGGCAACGCTTCAATCCCATCCATTACGCGGCCGCGCTCCGCGGCATGGCGATCTACCACACGACCGGCGACGGAGCGTTCGACCTCACGATGAACGTCAACTTCGACCGACGCCTCAGCGCGCTTGGCATTGAGCACACGTTCGCCCTTCGCCCTGGCGCCCACACATGGAGCTTCGTCGAGGCCGCGCTCCCGAACGTGCTCAGATTCCTCTCACGGGCCACGGGCGCTGACTAAGGCGGCCCGGCTATTGCATCAACTGTGGCAGAGGTAGATATGCCCGACCGCCCCAACATCCTCTGGCTCATGACCGACGAACAGCGCGCGGATAGCCTCCGCGCCGGCGGCGCGGCGTGGGCGCACACGCCGAACCTCGACCGGCTCGCCAACAATGGCGTACGCTTCGATGCCGCGTACACCCCGAGCCCCGTGTGCGTCTCTGCTCGTATCAGCATGCTCACCGGCATGCGGTGCTCGTCGCTCGGCGTGCTCAACAACCACCATACCACCCCGGCCGACGTGGCGTTCCTAACCGATGCCTTCGCCAACTCCGATTACCAGACCGCGAGCTTCGGCAAGCACCACTACAACTGCCCCGGCCGGCGCGCGTTCCAGACGCAGGGCGGCCAATGCCTGGGCAATCGCGTCACCTACGACAAGTACCACGGCGACGTGACGCTCGAGGAGATGAACGCGGTGCGCTACGA